>NZ_JARGEF010000053.1:0-38666 GCF_033794725.1 Streptomyces sp. ID05-39B
GAAGCCGATCTGCGCGAGGGTGTGCATCATCGCGGGCCGGGTGAACGCCTCGGCCAGGAAGATCACGTCCGGGTCGGTCCGGTTGATCTCCCCGATGACGCGCTCCCAGAACACGACCGGCTTGGTGTGCGGGTTGTCCACCCGGAAGATCCGCACGCCGTACGACATCCAGTGCCGCAGCACCCGCAGCGTCTCCTTGACGATGCCGTTCATGTCGGCGTCGAAGGCGATCGGGTAGATGTCCTGGTACTTCTTCGGCGGGTTCTCGGCGTAGGCGATCGTCCCGTCCGGACGGTGATGGAACCACTCGGGATGCTTGTGCACCCACGGGTGGTCCGGCGAGCACTGGAGCGCGAAGTCGAGCGCGATCTCCAGGCCCTCCTCCCGGGCCCGCCCGACGAACCAGCCGAAGTCCTCCAGGGTGCCCAACTCCGGGTGCACGGCGTCGTGTCCGCCCTCCGGCGAACCGATCGCCCACGGCACACCGACGTCGTCCCGGTCGGGGGTCAGGCTGTTGTTGCGGCCCTTGCGGAAGGTCGTACCGATCGGATGGACGGGCGGAAGGTAGACGACGTCGAAGCCCATCGCGGCGATCGCCGGCAGCCGGCGCGCGGCCGTGCGGAACGTGCCGTGCGGACGCTCCGGCGTGCCCTCCGAGCGCGGGAAGAACTCGTACCAGGAGCCGTACAGCGCCCGCTCCCGCTCCACCAGCAGGGGCATGGCGGCACCGGCCGAGACGAACTCCCGGAAGGGATGACGAGTCAGGACCTCGTCCACCTCGGGCGCCAGCGCCGCCGCGTACCGCTCGGCCACCGGCAGCGAGTCGTCGAGCAGCCGCCGTGCCGCCTCCCGCACCACCGTCCGCGCCGGGCCGCGCGGCACGCGGGCCGCCGCCCGCTCGTAGAGGTGCCCGCCCTCCTCCAGGACCAGACCCGTGTCGATGTCGGCGGGAATCTTGATCGCCGCGTGCCGCCGCCACGTGGTGACCGGATCGCTCCAGGCCTCGACGGTGTACGTCCAGTGGCCCACCTCGTCGAGCGTCACCTCGGCACCCCAGCGGTCGGTGCCCGGCGCGAGTTCCCGCATCGGCGTCCACGGTCCACGGCGGCCGTCCGGGCTCTTGAGGACCACGTTCGCGCCGATGGCGTCATGGCCCTCGCGAAACACCGTCGCGGTGATCTCGAACGTCTCACCGCTCACGGACTTGGCCGGCCGACGGCCGCACTCCACGCGCGGATGGACGTCCCGCACCGGGATACGGCCGATCGCTCTGGTGGACCTCACGCTGCACCTCCGCAGTACTGAAAAAGGTTTCTGTCGCCCGCTGTTGGATGCCCCGGCCGCAGCGGCCGGGGCACTACCGTTCCGCCGCCATGCGCAGCGTCGGCCGGGTCGCCGCGATCCGTGCGACGCCGGTCCTGCGGGTCGCCCCGCCGCGCAGCAGCCGGGTGTCCGCGCCCGCGCGCAGGTACTGCTCGGCGGCGTCCGCGGCCTCCCGCGCGCAGCGCTTGCCCATCAGCACGCACAGGGTGTAGCCGCAGTCCTCGAAGGTGGCCCGCACCGCGCGGTCGCCCGGGCGCGCGAGCATCACGCGTTCCCAGGCGCGGTAACTGCGCAGACGTCTGGCGACTTCGGTCTTCGCTGGTAGCAGCATGGCGCTGTTCACCTTCCGGGAGTTCGAGAGGTACGTCGCCCCGCGGCGAGCGGGTCGGCCATGTAAGCAGAGGTGCGAAACCGTCAAACCTCCCGAGGCCTTCACTTATGGTGCACGGCCGACAACCCAACGTCCTGTTGGATCTTGATTGTGGTGTGCTCGTGTTGCACGAATGGCGTAGCAGCCCCACTGTGGTTGTGACTCAGGAGCGATCAACGCTCACGCTTCGTGTTCGGGGCTCGGCCCGTCGGGCCGGGAAGGAGCGGAGCCTCGCCGGTGAGGAGACGAACGAGATGAAGACCGCAGTGCCCTGCTACTACCACCTCGACGTGGACGTGAGCCCGGACCGGGTCGGACAGGTCAGGCGCATCCTGGCCGCACACCTGAAGTACTGGGACCTCGAAACGCTGGTCGAACCCGTGTGCGGTGGAACCGAGATGCTGCTCCGGGCCATCGACGAGCACGCCACGGACAAGCACATCTCCATCGAGCTGTGGTGGAACGGCCAGCACCTGATCACGGCAGTCGGCGGCGACGACCGGGACCTGCGCCCGGACCAGGACCTGCGCGGCTGCCTGGAGCGCATCGCCGCCATGAGCGACGGCTGGGGCTGCTGCGCCACCGACACCGGCAGCAAGGTCATCTGGTTCTCGCAGCGGGCCCGCGCCGGTGAACGCGTCCCGCTCGTGCCGACCCTCCCGGAAGGCGACCTGAGCGAGATGCTCCAGGTGCCGCGCGAACTGCCCGTCGCGGCCCTCGCCGCCACCGAACAGCCGCACGGCGTCCTGGAGGGCGCCCGGTGACCTCCCGGACGTACCGGAACGCAGGGGTGCCCGCCTGGAGCGGGCGCCCCTACCCGTTGGGCGCCGACTTCGACGGGAACGGCACCAACTTCGCCCTGTTCAGCGAGGTCGCGCACCGCGTCGACCTCATCCTCTTCGACGAGGACGGCAGCAGCCGCAGTGTGCCGCTGACCGAGGTCGACGGCTTCGTCTGGCACGTCTACCTGCCGGGCGTCGGCCCCGGCCGGCGCTACGGCTACCGGGTGCACGGCCCCTGGGACCCGGCCGCCGGCCACCGGTGCAACCCGGCCAAGCTGCTCCTCGACCCCTACGCGCGCGCCGTCGACGGGCAGATCGACAACCACGCCTCACTGTTCGAGCGGGCCGGGGACCGCCCCGACCCCGCGGACAGCGCCGGACACACTCTGCTCGGGGTGGTCACCGACCCGGCCTTCGACTGGGGCGACGACCGGCCGCCGCAGCGCTCCTACGCCGACACGGTGATCTACGAGGCCCATGTGCGGGGCATGACCCGCACCCACCCCGACGTCCCGCCGGAGCTGCGCGGTACCTACGCCGGCCTCGCCCACCCCGCGGTGACCGGGCACCTCACCTCACTGGGCGTGACCGCGATCGAACTGATGCCCGTCCACCAGTTCGTGCAGGACGGCGTCCTGACGGACCGGGGCCTGTCCAACTACTGGGGCTACAACACCATCGGCTTCTTCGCCCCGCACAACGCCTACGCCGCCCACGACACCCGCGGCCGGCAGGTCACCGAGTTCAAGACGATGGTGAAGGAACTGCACGCGGCCGGCCTCGAAGTGATCCTCGACGTCGTCTACAACCACACCGCCGAGGGCAACGAGAAGGGCCCCACCCTGTCCTTCCGCGGCATCGACAACTCCTCGTACTACCGCCTCGTCGACGGCGACTGGTCGCACTACTACGACACCACCGGCACCGGCAACAGCCTGCTGATGCGGCACCCCTACGTCCTTCAGCTGATCATGGACTCGCTGCGGTACTGGGTGACCGAGATGCACGTCGACGGCTTCCGCTTCGATCTCGCGGCCACCCTGGCCCGCCAGTTCCACGAGGTGTCCCGGCTGTCGGCGTTCTTCGACCTGATCCAGCAGGACCCGGTGATCAGCCGCGTGAAACTGATCGCCGAGCCGTGGGACGTCGGCGAGGGCGGCTACCAGGTGGGCAACTTCCCGCCCCTGTGGTCGGAGTGGAACGGCCGCTACCGCGACACCGTACGGGACTTCTGGCGGACCGAGCCGGGCTCGCTCGGCGAGTTCGCCTCCCGCCTGACCGGCTCCTCCGACCTGTACGCCCACAGCCGGCGCCGCCCTCGCGCCAGCGTCAACTTCGTCACCGCGCACGACGGGTTCACTTTGCGCGACCTGGTCTCCTACAACGACAAGCACAACGAGGCCAACGGCGAGGGCAACCGGGACGGTGAGAGCAGCAACCGGTCCTGGAACTGCGGGGCGGAGGGTGACACCGACGACCCGGCCGTGCTCGAACTCCGCGCCCGCCAGCAGCGCAACCTCCTCGCCACCCTGCTGTTGTCGCAGGGCATCCCGATGATCTGCCACGGCGACGAACTGGGCCGCACCCAGCGAGGCAACAACAACGCCTACTGCCAGGACAACAAGGTCTCCTGGATCGACTGGCGGCCGGGCCGGGAGCGGCGCGACCTCGTCGACTTCACCCGGCGGCTCATCGCGCTGCGCTCGGCCCATCCGGTGCTGCGGCGGCGCCGCTTCTTCCGCGGCGAGACCGTCACCCACGCCGGCCAGCCCCTTCCCGACCTGGTGTGGCTGCTGCCTGACGCCGGTGAGATGACCGACCGCGACTGGCAGCGCTCCGACGCGCACTGCGTGGGCGTGTTCCTCAACGGCGACGCCATCGCCGAACCCGATCCGCGCGGCCGGCCCGTCGTGGACGACTCGTTCCTGCTGCTGCTCAACAGCTACTGGGAGCCCGTCGTGTTCCGGCTGCCCGGCGCCGGGTACGGGGAGCGCTGGTCGGTCTGCGTCGACACGGTGGAGCCGGACGGCGGACCGGACGAGACGGAGTACAAGGCGGGCGCCGAGGTGACGGTGGAGGCCCGCAGCCTCGTCGTGCTCTCCCGTCCGCCCCGCCGCTCCGAGTAGCCGGGCTCAGCGGGCGGCCCGCGCGGTCACCGTGAACTGGGCGCCGTCGGGGTCCCGCAGTACGGCCTCGTCGGCGCCCTTGACCAGCACACTGCCGCCGTGCCGCTCGGCGTCCCGTGCGCAGGCCGCCACGTCCGGCACCGCGAAGTGGACCTGCCAGTGCGGCCGGATCGTCGGATCGGGGGCCGCCTCCAGGGCGCCCGACTCGATCCGGGCCACCACATCGCCCCGGCTGCGCAGCACGACCTCGCCGCCCTCGTAGCGCACCTCGCAGCAGCCCGGCCGGTCGCTCGCCCAGTCGAGGATCTCGCCGTAGAAGATGGCGGAGTCGAAGGCGTTGCGGGTGTGCAGCCGGATGAAGGCGGGGGCGGCCGTGCGCCAGGCCTCCCAGTTGCCGATCAGCTCGCCCTCCCAGACGCCGAAGGTCGCGCCGTCGCGGTCGGCCAGCAGCGCCGCCCGGCCGGGCGCCAGCGAGATCGGCCCGACGGCGACCGTGCCGCCCCGCTCCCGCGCCCGGGCGGCCGCCACGTCCGCACTGGGGACCGCGAAGTACGGCGTCCAGGCCACCGCCATCTGCCACACCGAGGCGACGGCGGCGATGCCGGCCACCGGGACGCCGTTGACCAGAGCCGTACGGAAGTGGTCGCCAAGGCTGCCCCGGCGCCACTCCCAGCCGAGGACGGCACCGTAGAACCTCTGGGTGGCCTCCATGTCCCGGCTGGTGAGGCTCACCCAGCAGGGGGCGCCGAACACGGAGTGGGTGGAGACGACCTCCTTCGCACCGGAGGCGGCGTAAGAGCGGTGATGGTTCATGGCACTCGCGTTCCTGGTTGATCGGCGGCCGGTGGCTCTGGCACCAGTGTCCTGCCGGACCCTGCCACGGCGCCTGCCGAGTGACCCGGTGGCACGATGGAGGTGTGCCACGAGTACCGCGGGAATCCCGCGACGAAACGGACCGGATCGCCGCACTCCAGCAGGAGGTCGGTCAGCTGCGGGAGGCCGTTGCCTCCCACGCTGTCGTGGACCAGGCGATCGGGGTGATCGTCGCCCTTGGCCGGATGACTCCGGACGGCGGATGGACGGTGCTCAGAGAGGTCTCCCAGCACACGAACATCAAACTGCGCAACGTCGCGGAGCTGATCGTCTTCTGGGGCCGCAGCGGGCGGATCCCCGAGGAGATCCGCGCGCAGATGGAGGACGCGGTGGACCGTCACGGCCCTCCGCGGATTCCCGGCGCGCCGCCGCTCGACCGACGGCCGACCGGGTGACGTGAGATGCGGGGTCCGGACCGGGGTCCGCGGTGCGCCGCGTCAGTGCGCTCCGGTGGCGATCTCCTCGCGCAGCCGCTCGAAGCAGCCGCTCAGCAGCCGTGAGACGTGCATCTGCGAGATGCCCAGCTGCTCGGCGATGCTGCTCTGTGTCATACCGCCGAAGAAGCGCAGGTACAGGATGGTCCGCTCACGTTCCGGCAGGGCCCGCAGGCACGGTGCGACGGCCACCCGGTCGACGACGGTGTCGTATCCGGGGTCCGGGGCGCCCAGGGCGTCCTCCAGCGCGTAGCCGTCGGTGCCGGGCATCTCGGCCTCCAGCGACAGTGCCGAGAAGCACTCCAGTGCCTCCATGCCGGTGCGGACCTCGTCCTCGGTCAGGTGCGCGTACTCCGCGATCTCGGCGAGGGTCGGGGCGCGTCCAGACGTGGTCTGGGAGAGGTCCTTCGCGGCGTGCCGTACCCGGTTGCGCAGGTCCTGGACCCGGCGCGGGACGTGCAGCGTCCACATGTGGTCGCGGAAGTGGCGCTTGATCTCGCCGGTGATCGTCGGCACCGCGTACGCCTCGAAGGCGCGGCCGCGCTCCGGGTCGTAGTGGTCGACGGCCTTCACCAGTCCGAGGGCCGCCACCTGGTAGAGGTCTTCGAGGGACTCGCCGCGCCCGCGGAAGCGGACGGCGATGCGTTCGGCCATGGGCAGCCAGAGCCGGACCAGTTCGTCGCGGAGCGCCTGGCGCTCGGGGCTGTCGGGGAGCTCGGCGAGCCGGGCGAAGGAATCGGCGGTGTCCGGGGCGTCGTCGTGGGGGTGCTGCTTCGTTCTGACGGTGGTACGCATCACGCGCGCCTCCCTCAGGCAGATGCCGGTGGATGGACGGACACCGTGGGAAGCGCGCTCGGACCCTGGCGGAGTACCCGGGGCCGGCCCGTTCGGCGGCTCCCACGGAGGTGCCTCCTGTCCGAAGCACTTTTGATCAGATTCCCGCTCTGTGGCGTTCTGAAACAGTTCATCCTTTTTGCGCTGTTCGTGGTGATTGCCTCCCTGTTCGGCCCTTGTTTCCCGCCCGCTTCCCGGCGGGCCGGACGCCTTGTGCCCCGGCTGCGGGACGGGTGGCGGTGGCGCGCGGACCGCGTCCGCGGACATCCGCCGATCTTTGCGGCGACGTGATGTGCGGCACGCCCGCCGGGCCGCCCGCGCGGCCCGGAACGGAATTCCTCCTGCGCACGGCTTGATCGCCGATCACAGGGGATGAATCCCCTGGCCACGGCGCATTCCGCTCATTTGACAGTCCGCTGAGCCCACGGATAGGAAGCAGCCGGTAGACGTCGAGAGGTGGACTGTGTACGAGCCGAACGTGGTCGGGGACTGGCACGAGTACGACGAGCATGCCGGTCTGCGTGTCCGCGTCCACCGTCTGGAGCAGGCCGAGCCGCCCCGGGGACGCGACGACGCCGCCGAAGGACTTACCTACTTCACCCTGCGGGTGACCGTCGAGAACCGTGGCGAGCAGAGCTTCGGGGTCCACCTGGAGGACGGGCAGATCGACGTGCGGATCGGGCCCGACGGGGAGAGCGCCTTCATCGACTGGCGCAACTCCCAGTTCATCGAGGGCTTCGACATCTACCCGCTGCGTCGCGCCACCGCCGTCCTGTACGCCGCCGGACCCGAGGCCTCGCTCGGACAGATCGACGTGCAGATCCAGTTGCGCGTCGACGAGGAGTGGGCCGGGCGGCGGATGTGGGTCGGTGGCGTCGGCCTTCAGGAGGGGCCCGCCGGGGCCCCCGCCGCGGTCCGCGACAGCCTGGCCCGTCAGGTGAGCAAGTTCCTGCGCGACCAGGCCGCCGAAGAGGGCACCGGCACTCCCTGACGCGCCGCCCGGCGCACCGCCCCGCTCAGTGCGCGATGCCGTCGATGATCTCGCGGGCGCCCTGACGCAGCAGCGCGACGGCCACCGACGTGCCGAGCGTGGCCGGGTCGAGGCGGCCCGCCCATTCGTGGGCGTTCAGCCGGGTCTTGCCGTCCGGGGTGAACACACAGGCCCGCAGCGAGAGTTCGCCGCCGCGGTCCACCTGGGCGAACCCGGCGATGGGGCTGTTGCAGTGGCCCTGCAGCACGTGCAGGAACATCCGCTCGGCGGTGGCCTCCCGATGGGTGGCCGGGTCACCGAGCCCTCTGACGGCGTCGATCAGCTCGTTGTCGCCCTCACGGCACTGGAGGGCGAGGATGCCCGCGCCGATCGGCGGCATCATCGTCTCCGGCGACAGGACCTCGCTGATCACGTCCGGCCGGCCGATGCGCTCCAGGCCCGACACCGCGAGCAGCAGCGCGTCCGCCTCACCCGCCGCGAGCTTCGCCAGCCGCCGGTTGGCGTTCCCGCGGAACGGCACGCACTTCAGGTACGGGTGGGTCGCGGCCAGCTGGGCGACCCGGCGCACCGAGGAGGTCCCGATCCGGGTGCCCGCCGGGAGTTCGTCGAGGGTCAGGCCGCCCGGGTGGACGAGGGCGTCGCGGATGTCGTCCCGCTTCAGGAAGGCCGCGAACACCGTGCCGGCCGGGAGGGGCCGGTCCGCCGGGACGTCCTTGACGCAGTGCACGGCCAGGTCGGCCTGGCCGGCCAGCAGCGCCGCGTCGACCTCCTTGGTGAACGCGCCCTTCCCCTCGACCTGGGAAAGGTCGCCCATCCACTTGTCACCGGTCGTCTTCACGGGGACGACCTCGGTGCGCACACCGGGATGCAGGGCGGCCAACTCGGCGCGCACGCGCTCCACCTGGGCGAGAGCCATGGGCGAGTCACGGGAGACGATGCGGATCAGTTCCGGAACGGACATGCGGGACACGATAGACCCTGTGGAGGGTCACCGTTGGACGGTCAGGGTGAAGCGCGTCTTGTCCTGTGCGCGGGCGCCGAGACGGTCGTGGAAGCGGGGAGTTCCTTCGCAAGATCCATACGGTCATCATCGGATGCCGGGGCCTGATCGCACCAGTGCGGACCGGCCCCGGTCACCGGGTCACGCGTACGCGTCGAAGGTGACGCCGGACGGCTTCGCCGAGTTGAGGTGGTTGCCGAAGCTCGCGTCCTTCAGCCCGAAATGGGCGCTGCCGAAGTTGTAGGCGCTCAACTTGTCGCGCACGCCCGCCGGGTAGCCGTTCCAGCCGACCAGCGGCGGGTACTGCCAGACGCCCTTGTGGTTCTCCGGCGGCTCGTCGCCGGCGCCGGCCAGCCGGAAGCAGTGCGTGCTGATGCCGT
Organism: Streptomyces sp. ID05-39B; assembly: GCF_033794725.1. Classification (NCBI taxonomy): domain Bacteria; kingdom Bacillati; phylum Actinomycetota; class Actinomycetes; order Kitasatosporales; family Streptomycetaceae; genus Streptomyces; species Streptomyces sp. ID05-39B. The sequence goes on from NZ_JARGEF010000053.1 coordinate 9,114, forward strand.
CCTTGTGGTAGACGACCTTCGCGTGCGTGCCGTCGAAGCGGACGCCGGAGGCGGCGGTGACGGTGAACGAGCCGTGGTTGGACGTCGAGACGTACTTCACCGCGTTGTCCCGCACCCACACCACGACGTGCTCCCAGTCGTGGCGGTGCCCGCCGATGCTGGTGCCCGCTATCGCCTGGTCCTTCTCGAAGTAGAGGCCGTACAGGTAGGCGCACCAGCCGTTGTTGCACTTGTAGCGGGAGTAGCTGTTGGTGTTGTCGAGGTCCGAGGCGTCCCGGCAGCTGCCGTTGAGGGCGCCGGTCGGGTTGAGGCCGCCGTTGACCGTCCCGTCGGGGCCGATCGCGGGGGTGGAGTAGCAGCCGTCCGTGTCGTAGTCGAACGCCGGCTGGTACGTGCGCTCGCCCGCTTCGGCGTTGGCCGCCAGGGCTGTGGGCGGGGCGGCGTACGCGACCGTGGGGACGGCGACGACGAGCGCGGCGGCACCGGCGAGTCCGGTGAGCCATCTCCTGCGGTGCTTCGTGAACGTGGGTGACGACACTGCGTCCTCCTCGGGACCGGGCGCAGCCGAACGGCTGTGGGGGAAAGGGGAGTTCAGCTTCCCCGATCTTCACCTCCGCGCCAAGGGGTCGCGGGCGTCCCGGTGGTGAAGCGCAGGCCAAATGAAGAAAGACCTGGCGCTCCGTCAGGAGTCGGCCGGGGCGGGGAGGTCGGCCGCCGACTCCTCGGGCGTCAGGTCGGTGCGCAGCCGCAGCCAGGACGGCTGGCGCAGCATCCCCGCCCGGGTACGGGTGCTGTAGCGGACCTCGCCGACCAGCCGGGGCCGGACCCAGCGGGCGCCCGGCGCCGCCGGTACCGAGTCGAAGGGGCACGCCTTCGTCGCGGCCTCCCGCAGCAGCGCGGCCAGTTCGGTGCGCTCGGCCTCGCTCCAGCCGGTGCCCACGCTGCCGACGTAGCGCAGGCCCCTCCCGGCGCGCTGGCCGACCAGGACCGCGCCCGGCAGACCGGTGAGCCGGCCCTTGCCGGGCAGCCAGCCGCCGACGACGACGTCCGCCGTACGCATGTTGCGGATCTTGATCCAGGCCCGGGACCGCACGCCGGGCTCGTACAGGGAGTCCAGCCGTTTGCAGACCAGCCCCTCCAGGCCGTGGGCGCGGGTGGCCTCCAGGGCCTCGCGGCCGTGCCCGACGAGCGCGCCCGGCGTCGACCAGGTGGGCCCCGCCAGGGCCAGCTCCTCCAGCCGGGACCGGCGCCGGGAGTACGGGACCCGCAGCAGGGAGTCCTCCGCCAGGTGCATCACGTCGAACAGCACCAGGTGGACGGGGGCGGTCGCCGCGAGCCGGGCGGCCTTCGCCGGCGCCTGGGCGAGGCCCATCCGGGACTGGAGCAGCTGGAAGTCGGCGCGGCCCTGTTCGTCCAGCGCGAGGATCTCCCCGTCGAGCACGGCGGGCCGGCTGCCGAGGGCGCCTCCCAGCGCGCGCAGTTCGGGGTAGGCCGCGGTGATGTCCTCGCCGGAGCGGGCGCGCAGCACGAGGGTGCCGTCACCGGGGAGATAGACCACCGCCCGCTGCCCGTCCTGCTTGGTCTCGTACGCCCAGCGCGCGTCCTGGGCGACGGGCGGCAGGGTGCCGGGGGTGGCCAGCATGGGGGCGATCAGCGGCAGGGTCACGGGTGACTTGTCGCCGGGTCCGCGCCGTGGCACGCCCGCGGCCGGCGGGGTTCGCCTGATCGGAGGCAGCGGCCCGCGGTGCTCAGAACGTGGTGCCCGGCGGCAGCGGCGGGGGCTGGACCAGGCCCGTCTGGTAGGCGACGACGACCAGTTGGGCGCGGTCGCGGGCGCCCAGTTTGGTCATGGCCCGGTGTACGTGGGTGCGCACGGTCAGCGGGCTCACGAACAGCTTCGCGGCGATCTCGTCGTTGGAGTGACCCTCGGCCACCCAGGCCATCACCTCGCGTTCACGCGCGGTGAGCCCGCAGAGGTCGTCGGGCGCGGCCAGCCGGGCTCCCTCGGCGGGGGAGGTGAGGAACCGGGTGATCAGGGCGCGGGTGGCGAGCGGTGACAGCAGGGACTCGCCGGAGGCCACGACGCGGATGCCGTCGAGGAGGACGTCGGCGGTGACGTCCTTGCCGAGGAAGCCGCTCGCACCGCGGCGCAGCGCGGCGGCGACGTACTCGTCGATCTCGAAGGTCGTCAGGATCAGCACGCGTGTGTCCGACAGGTCCGGGTCGGCGCAGACGGCGGAGGTCGCGGCGAGACCGTCGGTGCCGGGCATGCGGATGTCCATCAGGACGACGTCCGGCCGGTGCCGGCGGGTCAGCTCGACCGCCTCGGCGCCGTCGGTGGCCTCGCCGACGACCTCCATGTCGTCGCAGGAGTCGATGAGGATCCGGAAGGTGGCCCGCAGCAGGGCCTGGTCGTCGGCGAGCAGTACGCGGATGGTCATGACGTCCGTTCTCGGGGTGGGCGGGCCGGTCCCATGGTGACGGACGGGCGGTGGGCGGCCCCTCGCGTCCGGTCCGGTGCCCCGGCCGGGGCACCGGCGCCATACGGCCGTGGCACGCGGGCCTCTTTCCGGCGGAGTGCGCGGGAACCGCTCCAGTGTCGGGGACGCCCGGCCACCGCGTCGTCGTGCGGTTGCCGCACATCCGCCGTACTCGCCCGGCAGTACGGTGCGCCGCACCCGTCCGTCGTGAGGGGGACTCCGGGGCTCCGGCCGGGTCACCACACGCAGGGCAGGTCCACCTCGACGAAGGGTCCCCGACCCCGACGACGGCCGGGCCCAGCGGATCCAGCTCACCGCCGCCGGCCGCGAGGCGATCGACCGGATCCGTGACGCGGGCGCCCGCGGTATGCAGCTGGCCCTCGCCGAGTGGTCACCGGAGGAGCTGCGCCGGCTCTCCGCCCTCTTCCACCGCATGGTCGACGACTTCCTCACCCACGCCATCGACGACGACAGCGAGCAGTCGACCGGAGAACGGACCGGCGGCGCCGCCTGACCACGGCCGGGCTCGACGGCTGTGACCGAGCGAGGCCGGGCTCGACGGCTGCCGTGACCGAGCGAGGGCCGGGCCCGACCGCTGCCATAACCGACGAGGCCGGGCTCAACCGCTGTCGTCACCGAGTGATGCCGGGCTCGACCGCTGCAGTGACCGAGCGACGCCGGCCCGGCTCGTCCAGCCGCCGGGACCCCGCCCGCGGAGCGTTTCCTACTCTCCCGTAATATCGCGCGCCAGGCCGTCAGAGGAGAGAGCCGTGCCCCGGTCCCACCGTTCACCTTTGTTGCTCGCGGGCCTCCTGGCCTCCGCGGGCATCGCCCACTTCGCCGCGCCACGCACCTTCGACGCGATCGTGCCGCGCGCCCTGCCGGGCTCCCCGCGCAACTGGACGTACGCGAGCGGAGCCGTGGAGCTGGCCCTGGCCGCCGGACTCGCCCTTCCCGCCACCCGCAGGCGGACCGCCCTGGCGACGGCCGCGTTCTTCGTCGGCGTCTTTCCCGCCAACGTCAAGATGGCCGTGGACTGGCGCCACCGCCCCGCCCCGCTCAAGGCCGCCGCCGTCGGCCGGCTGCCCCTGCAGGTGCCCCTCGTGATGTGGGCCCGCAATGTCGCACACAACGCGCGCAAGACGGAGGCAGCCTCGTGAGCAAGGCACCCGAGACCGGTGACCTGGTCGAAGACTTCGCACTGCCGGACGAGAGGGGGACGGTCCGCAGCCTCACCGAGCTGCTCGCCGAAGGACCCGTCGTCCTCTTCTTCTACCCCGCCGCCCTCACCCCCGGCTGCACCGCGGAGGCCTGCCACTTCCGCGACCTGGCCGCCGAGTTCGCCGCCGTCGGCGCGCGTCCCGTCGGCATCAGCGGCGACACCGTCGACCGGCAGCAGGAATTCGCCGGCCGGCACACGCTCGGCATGCCCCTGCTGTCCGACGCAGACGGCAGCGTGCGGGAACGTTTCGGCGTGAAGCGCGGCTTCTCCCTGGCCCCCACCAGGCGCGTCATCTTCGTCATCGGCCAGGACCGCACCGTCCTGGCGGCCGTGCGCAGCGAGCTGCGCATGAACACCCACGCCGACCGCGCCCTGGAGGTGCTGCGCGCCCACAGCTCCTGAGAACCGGTGGCCCCGGCCCGCCGCGGTTGATGCGGCGGGCCGAAGGGACCATTCTGGACGGCATGGAGCAAGTCGCCGCTGCGGCTGTCGTCGACGTACGGGGCATCGTGACGGGCTGGAGCGAGGGGGCCCGCCTGCTGACCGGCCGCACGGCCCGGGACGCGGTGGGCAGGCCGGCCGCCGACCTGCTCGCCGAGGCCCTTCCGGCGCGCGGGGACGGGGCCTGGACCGGCCCCGTCGTCGTACGTCACCGTGACGGCCACCCGGTCACCGTCACCGTCACGGCCTGCCCGGTGCTGGGCCCCGGCGGCGAGCCCGCCGGACTGGCCCTCAGCGCCGTACCACCGTCCCCGGACCCCGACCCGGAACCGACCGTCGCGGAGCGCGCCTTCCAGCAGGCCTCCATGTCGATGTCGGTCTTCGACCCCGGCCAGCGCTATCTACGCATCAACGACGCCGCCTGCCATGTGATGGGCGTGCCCGAGGAGGCACTGCTCGGCCGGCCCTTCCCGGAGACCGTCGAGGACGCCGTGCACAGCCGGGGCTTCAACTGGCACCTGCGCCACGTCTGCGAGACGGGCCGCCCGGTCCGCTACGAGAGCTTCACCGGCGCCCCGGCGCTGAACCGGGAACACGCCTGGAGCATCGAGATGTGGCCGGTCCGCGACGAGGCGGGCACCATCCTCGGCACCGCCCTGGCCGCCCTCGACAGCACCGAGCAGTACTGGGCGCGGGAGCGGCTGGCCCTCCTGAACGAGGCCGCGGCCGCCATCGGCACCACCCTGGACGTGGTGCGCACGGCCGAGGAGATGATCGGCATCATGGTGCCCCGGTTCGCCGACTTCGCCAGCGTGGACCTGTTCGACTGGGTACTGGGCGCCGACGAACCGCCGCCGATGCCGCCCGGCGAGGAGGTGGAACTGCGGCGCGTCGCTCACGGATCCGTCACCGAGGGCATCCCGGAAGCGGCCGTACACCTGGGGGAGGCGGACCTCTACCCCGCGTCCTCCCCGGTCGCCCGGGCCCTGCGGGAGGGCCGGGCCGTCATCAGTCAGGCGGGCGAGCCGCCGTTCATGCGGTGGGTCGAGGAGCGCAACGCCCGAGCACCGAAGGGACGCCCCCACCGTGAGGGCGTCCACTCGATGATGGCGGTGCCGCTGCGGGCCCGCGGCACCATCCTGGGTGTCGCCGTCGCCGTGCGCGTGGCCCAGCCGGACGACTACGCGGCCGACGACGCCGTCTTCGCCGAGGAACTCGCCAGCCGCGCCGCCGTCTGCGTCGACAACGCCCGCCGCTTCGCCCGCGAACGCACCACCGCCCTCACCCTCCAGCACAGCCTCCTCCCGCGCGGCCTGCCCGGCCAGGTGGCCGTCGAGGTCGCCCACCGCTATCTGCCCAGCGGCTCCACCGCGGGCATCGGCGGCGACTGGTTCGACGTCATCCCGCTCTCCGGCAGCAGGGTCGCCCTCGTCGTCGGCGACGTCGTCGGACACGGCATCCCGTCCGCCGCGACCATGGGCCGCCTGCGCATGGCCGTCCGCACCCTCGCCGACGTCGACCTGCCACCCGACGAACTCCTCACCCACCTGGACGACCTCGTCACCCACCTCGCGGCCTACGACGGCGGCGGCGAGGAGGTCGCGGAACTGGGCGCCACCTGCCTGTACGCCGTCTACGACCCGGTCACCCGCAAGCTCACCCTGGCCTCCGCCGGGCACCCCGCACCCGCCGTCGTCCTGGCCGACGGCACGGCCCGCCTGGTGCGGATGTCCCCCGGCCCGCCGCTGGGCGTCGGCGGGCTGCCCTTCGAGGCGGTCGAGCTGGAACTGGCCGAGGGCACCGTCGTCGCGCTCTACACCGACGGTCTGATCGATGCCCGCGACCGTGACGTCGACCGCTCCGCCACCGAGCTGTGCAACGCGCTGACCGCGCCGGTCGCCTCCCTCGACGCCCTCTGCGACACGGTCCTCAAGGCGGTCCTGCCGGAGGAGCCCAGCGACGACGTGGCCCTGCTCGTGGCCCGCACCCGCGCGCTCGGCGCCGAGCAGGTCGCCACCTGGGACGTGGGCCCGGACCCCGCCCAGGTGGCCGCCACCCGGCAGGCCGCCACCGAACAACTCGCCGCGTGGGGTCTGGAGGAGACCGCCTTCGTCACCGAACTCGTCGTCAGCGAACTCGTCACCAATGCCATCCGCTACGGCGCTCCCCCCATCCAGCTACGGCTGATCCGCGACCGCACGCTCATCTGCGAGGTGTCCGACGGCAGTTCCACCTCCCCACACCTGCGCCGCGCCCACGACTTCGACGAGGGAGGACGCGGGCTGCTGCTGGTCGCCCAGCTCACGCAGCGCTGGGGCAGCCGGCAGACGGGCCGCGGCAAGACCATCTGGTGCGAGCAGACGCTGACGCCGTCGCTGTGAGCGGACCGTGCGGCGCCGTCCAGGCTGCGGCGCCGCACCGCTCACGCCCCGGCAGCCACCTGGGCCAAAGTCCGCCCGGTGCGCACCGAGCGCGCCCGGCGCGGGTTGGGCGTGCCGGCCCCGTGCCCGGTGCCGCCGCCCGCCTTCACCAGCAGCCAGTCGTCCTCGCCCTTGAACCGGGTGAGGGCGTAGGTGCCCCGCAGTTTCGCCCCGTGCAGCCGGAAGGACACGTGTCCCCGGCGCAGGCCCTCCGCGAAACCGGCGTCGGGGCCGAGCGGCTCGTAGGTCCCGTGGTCCCACACGATCACGGTCCCGCCCCCGTACTCGCCCTGCGCGATCACGCCTTCGAAGTCCTCGTAGTCCAGCGGATGATCCTCCGTCGGCACGGCGAGCCGCTTGTCCTTCGGCCGCGCCGACGGCCCCCTCGGCACCGACCACGACTTCAGGACGTCACCCACCTGGAGCCGGAAGTCGAAGTGCAGCGTGCTCGCGTCATGGATCTGCACGACGAACCGGGGCCTTCCGCCCCCGGAGGGTGCCCGGTCCCCGGACGGCTCGCCGGTCCGGTCGAAGTCGCGCCTGCCACGGTAGTCACCGAGCCGCTCCCGCTCGTCCATCCGGTCCTCCTCCTTCCGGTCCCTGCGTCCGGCCCTGCACTTGCGCCGATGTGCCGGGTACCCGCGCGGCCCCGGCGGGGAAACTCGGGCCGGCTCAGAACTCCTCGTGACCCTCCGGATCCCCGCCCAGCCGCCGGGGCACCCGGTCCGTGATCGCCGCCATCTGCGCCGCGCCCAGCTCGAAGCCGAAGACGTCCAGGTTGGCCCGCTGCCGCTCCGGATCCGCCGACTTCGGGACGGGCACCGCGCCGAGCTGGAGGTGCCAGCGCAGGACGGCCTGGGCGGGGGTGACCCCGTGGGCCTCGGCGACGGAGATCACGGCCGGGTCGTCCAGCAGGGCCGAGCCACGGCCCAGCGGGCTCCAGCTCTCCGTGACGATGCCCTTCGACTCGTGGAAGGCACGCAGCGCGTCCTGCGGGAAGAGCGGGTGCACCTCGATCTGGTTGACGGCCGGCAGGACGCCCGTCTCCTTCTCCAGCCGCTCGATGTGAGCGGCGGTGAAGTTGGAGACGCCGATCGACCGGACCAGCCCCTCCTCCCGGAGCTTGATCATGGCCCGCCAGGAGTCGACGTACCTGTCGACGCGGGGCAGCGGCCAGTGGATCAGGTACAGGTCCACCCGATCGACGCCGAGGCGCCGACGAGACTGCTCGAAGGAGGCCAGCGTCTCGTCGTAGCCGTGGTGGCGGCCCGGGAGTTTCGTGGTCACCACGATCTCCTCGCGCGGCACGTCCGCGCGGGCGATGCCGCGGCCCACGCCGGTCTCGTTGCGGTAGTTCGTGGCCGTGTCGATCAGGCGGTAGCCCAGGCCGAGCGCCCCGGCCACCGCCTCCTCCGCCTGCGCGTCGTCCATCGGCCAGGTGCCGAGACCGATGGCCGGGAGCGTCGTCGTGTCGTTGAGCTTGTGGGCGGGGATGTGGTTCACCATCGGGCCTTCCCTCGGCTGCGTCGTCCCTCCAGCCTCACCGACCGGCCGGGGATCGACCAGCCGGAGCGGCGGCGGAGACGGGGGTGCAGGCGCTGTCGTCAGGCCGGCCGTTCGCTGACACGATCTTCGGGGAGCCCCACCGGCGAAGAGGACGAGCGGAGCACGCATGACGACCGAGTTCGACAGCGAGGCCAGGGACACGACGAAGGGCATGACGACGGACGCGGCGTTGGAGGAGCGTGTGCGGGCCGCCGGTCTGACGCTCCGGCCGGCCGCCGGGCACATCGGTGCCGACATCGAAGGCGCCGACCTGGCAGCCGGCCTCGACGACGAGCAGGTCACGGCGATCCGGGCGGCCGTGCTGCGCTGGAAGGTGGTCTTCTTCCGCGGGCAGCGCCTGGACCACGCCGGGCATGTGGCGTTCGCCCGTCGGTTCGGCGAACCGGTCGTCCTGCGCAAGCGCGGCAGCGCCTCCCCATCGGACTTCCCCGAGATCGAGACCACCGCCGACAGGCTGGAACTCGGCGGCCGGTTCGGCATGGACCACGAGGAGTGGCTCAGGCGTCGCCGGCACACCCTGCTGCGCGGCTGGCACTGCGACCACGGCGCGCGCGTCGACCCGCCCGCCGCGACGATCCTGCGCGCGGAGACCGTCCCGCCTTACGGCGGCGACACCACCTGGTCGAACCTGGCCGCCGCCTACGCCGGCCTGTCCGCGCCGCTGCGACGCTTCGCCGACGGACTGCGCGCCGAACACCGCCTCGGCGTCGGCTACCAGTCCCGCCCCGGCGACGACGCCTACGTCCGTCACCTCCTCGACCGCCAGGTGGCCTCCGTGCACCCGCTGGTACGGGTCCACCCCGAGACGGGCGAGCGGATCCTGTACGTCAACGGCTACTACGTCGAACAGATCACCGACCTCTCCCGCGCGGAGAGCGCGGCGATCCTGGAACTCCTCCTGGAGGAGGCGACCCGCCCCGAGTACACGGTCCGCTTCCGCTGGGAACCGGGCAGCGTCGCCTTCTGGGACAACCGCGCCACCATCCACCTCGCCCCCAGCGACACCACCCACCTCGGCTTCCCCCGCACCATGCACCGCGTGATGCTCACGGGAGACATTCCGGCCGGCGTGGACGGCAGGCCGTCGGAGCCGGTCACGGGAACGGAACCCGGCCGCTGGTGAGACCGCCCGACGGAGGACGCCTGGCACGCGCCCGCCGCGCGCACGGGCGGCAGGCGCCCGCGGCTCCGGGACGGAAGTGATGCCGGTGGACGGTCAGTCTCGTGGCCGCGGCGGGTCGGCTTCGTCGAACAGGCCGATGGTGAGAAAGCCCAGCTTGCGCAGCGGGCGTGGGGTGGACGGCATCGGTTCCTCCTCGTCGGTGGGCATCGCCGTACACCGGCTACTTCCGTGATCGGGTCGGGGGGCGGGTCAGGCCAGCGCGATGGTGACCTCGTCCTCGACCGGTGGGTCCAGTTCCTGCGCGCGGTTGCCGGTGGCCGCGTAGCAGCGCAGCCGCACGCTCTGCGGGCTCACGTCCAGACGCAGGAAACACTTGAAGAAGGGCGGGCTGTACGTCGCCGAACCCGGCGAGAACAGCGACGTGTAGATCTTGCGCACGGGCAGCCGGAACCGCGTCCCGCGGTCGGGGCGGCGGGCGGTGCCGAGCAGGGTGGCGACCAGCCGGATCCGCCGGGTGAGGCGCACCGGGCCGCCGGGGCCGCGGGTCGGCGGGATGCCCAGCCGCTCGGCGATCACCGCGGTCGCCTCGTCCTCGGTGAGCGAGAAGAAGCGCCGCAGCCGCAGCCGCCGGCCGTACAGGCGGCTGTAGAAGGCGAGGGAGTCGCCGCGCAGCGGATAGCAGCGGAAGCCGGCCTCTTCGACTCCGCCCACGGAGACCCGCGGGATGGTGTGCGTGGCGTGCATGAAGGCCCCGCCGCCGCCCGCGACGACGTACTGGAGGGTACGGCCGTCCGGCAGGGTCACCGGATACCGCTGGTAGTTGTGGATGTCGCCGCCGATCGCCGCGACGAAACGGTTCTCGGGGTCGCGCACGATCTCGTCGACCGTGCCGCCGCCCTCGATCGGGCAGGGCTGGTGCTCTCCGTCCACGTACAGCGGCGAGCCGGTGATCAGGATCTTCGGGCGCGGCCCCCGCGCCACCTCCCGCAGCCAGTCGCCCTGTTGGGCGTCCAGGGTGCCCAGCAGGCCGGTGTCTATGCCGATGATGCGCACCGGCCCGGAGTCGATCGCCCAGTACGGGCCCGGCTGTACGGCCTGTTGGGACGGATGCCCCCGCAACGCCCTTGCCCGGTCGAGGCGTCGGCCGTCCCCCGGACGCGGCCGGTGCCACAGCCGCGAGCGCAGCCAGGCCCGGCCGGACGGCCGGGGCGAGGGCTCCGCGGGCAGCGGCGGTGCGTCGCAGAAGACCCGCATGAAGGCGCCGAGGTCCTCGTACCAGTCGTGGTTGCCGGGTATCGCGTATATCGGGGCCCGGTAGTCGCGGTACGGGCGGAAGAACTTGCCGTCGTAGTCGTCCGCGCTGCCCACGGGATAGATGACGTCGCTCGCCAGGACGGCGAAACTGGTGTCCTGACTCATCTTCAGGAAGCCCGGCACGACGGCGTACTGGGGGTCGTCGCCCTCGCCGGTGTCGCCGATCACCATGAAGGAGAAGCGGTCCGGTTCGGGGCGCCGGATCACCTTGTCCGCCGGTGCCCCGGCCGCCGCCCGCTGCTCCACCCACCGGCCGCGCGTACGGCCGGTGGGGTCCCCGAACCAGGACGCCAGCACGCCGTTGCGCGCGGCCCACAGCATCCTGGGGTCCAGCCACGAGATCTTCTCGGTCTCGGCGGGCATCAACTGCCCGTAGGTGCCGGGATCGTGGGCGCCCCAGCCGGCGCCTTGGGCGGTATCGCGCGAGGAGTCAGACACCGGTGCACCGTAACAACGGGTCCGGGACGGGACGGTGGGCAGGGGGCCCGGTCATGCGCGCTCCCTCGGACGGTGTACCCGGCGGACCGGCGCACGCCTGGTACAGCGGCCGGGGAATGCCCGTCCGGCGGACGGGCGCGGCGAGTGTCATCCTCATCCGCCGCGCCGGGCACCGGATTTCACCCGCCCGCAATGTGCGCGGGAACGGCTGCGCCCGCGCACCCCTACCGCACGGCGGCCACCGGGCCGACTCCGCGCCGCACGCTCACCTGTCGCTCCACGAACGGCGGGGGACGGGCCGGCCGGCCGTCCGACCCTTCTCGGGGACGGCGGCCCGCCCGGCCCGTGCGGTCCGGTTCCAGTCCCCCTCGCCGAGCACCAGCAGCGGGTCGAACATCACCACCACCGCGGCCAGCAGCAGGAAGATCACAGGTCCGATGAGCATCGGCAGCAGCAGCGAGGTCGGTGCGTCGCTCGCCCAGGACGGGGACACCCCGTGCACATGGACACTGACCGCCGCCATGCCCGTGTAGTGCATCCCCGACACCGCCACGCCCATCACCAGGCTCGCCCCGAGGCTCGTCACGAACCCGCGGATCGAGACGGCCGCCCACAGGGCCGCCGTCGCGGCGACGACCGCGATCAGCACGGACAGCGCGACCGTGAACGGGTCGTAGCGGATGCTGCCCTCGAGGTGCATCGCCGCCATGCCCAGGTAGTGCATGGCGGCGACACCGAGTCCGGTCACGGTGCCCGCGAGGCACAGGGCCGCGACGCCGGCTCCGCGATACCCCACGATGAACACGCCGATCCCCACCACGACGACGGCGACCAGGAGACTCAGCAGGGTCAGGCCGGCGTCGTAGCCGATCCGGGCCTCCTCCACCTGGAAGCCGATCATGGCGATGAAGTGCATCGTCCAGATCCCGCAGCCGATCGACGCCGCCCCCAGCGCCAGCCAGCCGGGCCGCCACGACTGCCCGTCGAGCAGCGAACGCACGATGCAGCGCAGGCCCAACGCCCCTCCGAGACAGGCCATCACATACGCCGCCACGGGTGTCACCCACCCGTACCGGAACCCGTCGACCGTGCCGTCCATCACCGAACTCCCCCCAGAGTGACGGTTGTTGTGAAAGCAGGTCTACGGGGCGTGGGCCGGGGAAGCAAGCCTTTGCCGTGTGTCGTCATCGCGACGCGGCGCCGGAACCGGGCCGATCGCCCGGCTCCGCACGCGGACGTCCCGCACGCGGAGCCTCTCCGCGTGCGGGACGTGCACGGCCCTCAGTTCAGCGGGTCGAGCGTCAGGTACGCCTGGAGCGGCGACCCGTCGTGCACGAGCGACTCGTGCTGGCCGACGTCGTCGAAGGCGAACGCGTACGCCTTCCCGTCGGCCATCCGCGCATGGATATTGCGGGCGTAGTGGTTGGTCACCGTGTCCTGGTAGAAGCCCGCCGAGGTGGTGTCCGGCTGGTTCGGATTGGCCAGGAGCGTGGACCGGTTGAACCCGGCGCACAGCGTGCGCGAGATCGGCCCGCGTACGGCGTCGTTGGGGGCGTCCAGCAGCCGGTGGCAGCCGAACACGCTGCCCGCGTCCGGCTTCTGGAAGCTGGTGACCACGGCGCCCGCGCTGTTGGTGAAGTTCATGACGCCGCCGGAGACGCGGCCGAAGTATTTCGTGCCCGGCTGGTTCGCGAACGGCGTCACCGTCAGGGTCGAGGTCGCGTACTTCTGCCAGACGCGGTTGATGTAGTTGTCCAGGACGGTACGCGGTAGCGCCCCCGTCTCCACGCCGTACAGGGGGGACAGTGCCCGCAGGACGGTGCCGTCGGAGCGGGTCTGGATCAGGTTCGCCCAGCCGCCGGGCTGCCCGCGCAGCGCGTTGAAGAAGCCGTTGTAGCCGCCCGACCTGAGCCGGCCGGTACTGACCGTGCTCCCGTCGGAGCGCTGCACCCCGACCGCGTACGGCGCCGAGAACATGTCGACCTGGGTGCTGTTGAGCCACAGCCCCGAGTTGTTGAGCGTGTACTCCGACCAGTTGAACAGGATGTTGCGGTTCGGGTCGCTGGGGTTCTGCACGGCCGGCTGCACGAGCCCGCCCGTGGTCAGCCGGAACACCAGCTTCTGGCCGTACGAGAAGTAGATGCGGCCGGAGAACTTGGGGATCCGGATGGTCGCCGACTGGCCGGCGGCCGGGCCCGCGATCGAGGCGTCCGGCGCCGGGGTGGGCGGGTTGCCGCCCGCGGGCCAGGCGTGGAAGGTGCCGTTGGCGTCGGCCCAGCCCTGCTGACCGGTCGTCAGGAGGGTGCCGAGGTTGTAGACGTAGAGGGGTTCGCCGCGTCCCGAGTTGTTGGTGATCTTGAGGGGGATGGTGGCGGGGACGGCGGCCTGGGCCGGTGGGCCCAGGGTGAGCAATGTGCCGACGAGCGCGACGGCTCCTGCCGCTGCCGTCAGCCGGGATTTGAGTGTGCGGAACACTCTGCACCTCCGTGCGGGTAGGCCTGTGGGGTTGGTCCGTACCTGTTGGGAGCGCTCTCAACTTCGCAGCAGGTTGTGCGCATGTCAACGACTGCTGCGAGAAGAGGTGGCTGCGGGGGTGTCTGCGGCGGGTGCCCTGGGCCGGTGTGTGCTCCGCGCCGGCAGGGGTGCCGCAGTGCGCGCGGATGCTCGCATGCGCCCGTGGTCGCCCCGGAACGCGCGCGGGTGCTCGGGCCCGTTGTCGCCCCGGAGTCGGAAGGTGTGGGTGAGCAGGTCCGGCAGATGGTGCCAGGCCGCGTCGGCGTCCTGGAGTTCGGCGAGCGTGTCGACGGCGAAACGGTCGATCGGCCCGGCGGAGGAGCCGGACCGATCGGCATCGCTGTGTGCGCCATCGAGCCGGCGATGGCGGGGCCGGTGGCCGGTGCCCCGCTGCCTCGGCCTACTCGAAGCGTGAGGCGTCGCCCGCTCCGTACCGGATGATCTGTGCCTCGCCCTCCGAGAAGTCGATGACCGTGGTCGGCTCGGTGCCGCAGTCCCCGGAGTCGAGCACCCCGTCCACGGAGTTGTCGAGCAGGTCCTTGATCTCCCAGCCCTGGGTCATCGGCTCCTCCTCGCCCGGCAGCAGCAGTGTGCTGGAGAGCAGGGGCTCGCCGAGTTCGGCGAGCAGCGCCTGGGTGACGACGTGGTCGGGGATGCGCACGCCCACCGTCTTCTTCTTGGGGTGCTGGAGCATGCGCGGCACCTCCTTCGTCGCCGGGAGGATGAAGGTGTAGCTGCCGGGCGTCGTGGCCTTGATCGCGCGGAACACGTCGTTGTCGACGTGCACGAACTGGCCCAGCTGCGCGAAGTCCTGGCAGACGAGGGTGAAGTGGTGCTTGTCGTCCAGCTCGCGGATGGACCGGATCCGGTCCACGCCGTCACGGCTGCCGATCCGGCAGCCGAGCGCGTAGCAGGAGTCCGTCGGGTACGCGATCAGCGCGTCTGCCCGGATGGCCGCCGCGACCTGGGCGATGGTGCGCGGCTGCGGGTTGTCTGGGTGAACGTCGTAGTACTTCGCCATTGGGGGAGCTTATGCCGTGCGGCGGGGTCCGGGTCGCCACCGACGGTCCCTGGCGCCCGGCGCCTCGGGACCGACCGCTTTGACATGAGTATGCCGGTATACCTATCGTGGCTGTCATGTCCGACTCCAGCGCGCCCACCGGGGGCACCGACCGCCTGGCCGCCGAGCTGGCGGCCTGCCTCCCCGCGCTGCACCGGGCACTGGACCGACGGGTCGGTTCCACCTACCCGCACCCCAAGCCGGCCGAGGGACAGCTCCTGCTGCTCAGGTTCGTCGCGCGGCACGAGGGCACCACCGTGCGCGAGGCCGCCGACGCGCTGCTGATGAAGCCCAACAACGTCAGCGCCCTGGTCTCCCAGATGACCGAGCGGGGCATGCTGGAGCGCCGCCAGGACAGCACCGACAAACGCGTCGCCCACCTGTACCTGACGGCGACCTCCCGGCGGCGCCTCGCCGAGGTCCGCGACCTGGAGACGGGTTACCTCTCCGAGGCCCTGCTGTCCCTCACCGACGGCGAGATGGACGCCCTCGGCTCCGCGGTCGGCGCGCTCATCTCGCTGACGCGCCACCTGCACGCCGCGGCGCACTGAGACGGTGCGGGCCCTTCCCGGCCTGAAGCGGGGCGGGACGCTTCCCGGCCCGAGACGGGGCAGGCTCTTCCCGGCCTGAGACGGGGCGGGACGCTTCCCGCCCCGACCGAGGCCGGCCCTTCCCGGCCCGACCCGGGCGGGCACTCCTACGCCGTTCTTCCCCGCCGACGGGACTCAGCCCGCCCGAAAGCAGCCGTGGCGCCCGCCCCGTGGGCGGCGGCCGCCGCTCCCTTCGTAGAACCACGTACACAGACAAGGCTCCTCCATGCCATCCACCACCGTGGATCACTCCGGCGTGCCCGCGTCCACCGTGGCGCGGCCACCGGGCACCGGCCGCTTCCGCTCCAACGCCTGGCTCACCCTCTGCGCCGTCGCCTTCGGCCTGTTCATGGTCCAGCTCGACGCGTCCGTCGTCGCCATCGCCAACCCCGAGATCGGCCGCGACCTCGAGGCCTCCACCGCAGATCTGCAGTGGGTCACCAACTCCTACCTGCTGGCCCTGGCCGCCACCCTCATCCTTGGTGGCAAACTCGGCGACCGCTTCGGCCGGCGCACGTTCTACCTGGTCGGCGTCGTCGGATTCGCCGCCTCCTCGGTCGCCATCGGACTGTCCGGCTCCATCACCGGCGTCATCGTCTTCCGCGCCCTCCAAGGCGTCTTCGGCGGCCTTCTCATGCCCAACACGCTGGGGCTGCTGCGGGCGGTGTTCCCGCCGAAGAGGTTCGGCATGGCCGTCGGCATCTGGGCCATGGGGCCCGCCCGTCCGCCCACCCGGCCAGGCCGGCCGTGGGTGTCGTCGGTGTCCGGCCGGGCCCGTGCTTCCGCTGGGGCGGGACGCCGTCGTGGGCCTGTTCGGCCCGCGTCGGGCGCCCGTGCGCCTGTTCTCCCGGGCGGAGCGCAACCCTCGGACCTGGCCGCCCGGCCTCCCGCGCCCACCCCACTCCGGCTGGACTGCGGACGCGGATCGGGCCCCGTCCGCGTGCGTGAGGTAACGTCCCCGACCGATATGACTGGTTCGGCCCGCGAAGGGTCGTGAGGGACGAGGAGTGTGGGCCGACATGACCGGCCGGGACGGTGAGCGGCGCCACGCGGACATGACGGTGACCGGGCAGGCGGACTCGGCGTGGGCGCAGGAACTCCTCGACCATCTGCGGCCCACCGGACGGGACATCGCAAGGGTCGTCGACTGGCTCGGCGCCACCGTCGGGGCGAGCCTCGTCTCCCTGTGCGACGAGAACGGCACGCCCCTCGCCGGTTCCCCCGCACCGCTCGACGAGGGTCTGGTGACGGACATCGTGAGCGGCCGTCTCGCCTCCGCCTCCTGGGAGGGCGACGGCCGCCACCTGCGGCTGATCCGTGTGGAACTGCCCCCGCCCGCCGCGGTCGGCGTGCTCGCCGTCGTGCGGACCGCGCCCTTCGACCGGCGCGCCGGTGACATCGTGACCCACACGGCCGCCGCCCTCGAACTCCTCCTGCGCGCCCGTCGCACCGACGCCACCGGACACCGGCTCGCCCGCGCCACCTCCGACCTGCGCCTGGCCATCCTGCAACTGCTCATGGTCGAGGACACCAGCGCGGCCCGCAGGGTCGCCGCCGGTCTCTGGCCCGGCCTCCTCGACACCGACACGGCCTGCGTCTACGTCGTCGAGAGCACCCCCGAGTCACGCGACCGGCTCGCCGAGGCCTGCATCGAGGCCACCCGCGAACAGAGCCTGGTCGTGCGCTGCCCGGCCGTGGACGCCCACGTCATCGTGGTGACTCCGCGCGACACCGCGAGCGCCGACCTGCGCGACGTGTGCCGCCGGCACCCCGGCACCTTCCTCGGCGGCAGCGCCCGCCAGAGCCTCGCCCACACCGCCGCCGCCTACGGGCAGGCCGTCAGCGCCCTCGCCGTCGCCCACTTCCGCCCCGACAAGACGGCCGTCTACGCCGAACGCACCCACCCCGAGCGCCTGATGGACCCCGCGGTCCTGCGCGCCTGGACGACCCGGCTGCTGCGCCCCCTGGACACCCTCGCCCACCACACCCGTGCCGAACTCCTCGCCACCACCCGGCTGGGCCTGGAGTTCACCGCCGTCAGCGCGGCGAAGGTGCTCGGCGTGAGCCGCAACACCGTCCGCGCCCGCATGGAACGCGTCGAGAACCTCCTCGGCGCGGACTTCTCCGACCTCGCCGTCCGCGCCGCCGTACATCTCGCCCTGAACACCGAGGCCGGCCTCACCGAAGAGCGAGCCGCGGCGACCGAGGCCCCCGTCCGGCTCGGTGAGCTGCTCACCGGGCCCGCCCTGCGTACCTGGGCGCACGGCCTGCTCGCCCGCCTCGACTCCGACGGCCGCGACCTGCGCGGCACCCTGCGCGCCTGGATCTTTGCCGGCGGCAACGCCGAACGGGCCGCCCAACTGCTCGGCGTGCACGCCCAGACCGTCCGCGAGCACGTCCGCGGCGCCGAACCCGTCCTCGAACGCCGGCTCCTCGCCGCCGGCAGCGACCTGTACGAGGTGGTCCTCGCCCACCTGGCGAGCGGCGCGATCGACCCGCCCGACCTGCACATCGACCTCCTGGCCGACATCCGGCCGGACGTCCGGCCGGGCGTCGGCCAGGCGTAATCGGGCCATCCGGACTCACCTGTGCACAGGTGAGTCCTGCGGGCCCGCGAGCGGGCACCGGCACGATTCACAGCCGGTGCGTCGGGCGCGTAGTTTCGAGGAGCCGCGGGGGTTCGACCGGAACGGGGGACCGGTCGCACCCCCGCGATGCCGTCCGCGACGCCGCCGCGGCGACCGCGACCAAGGCTGCGACTGCGACTGCGACCAAGGCTGGAACCGCGACCGCGCCACCGGTCGCGGTCAGCCGCGCAGCCGGACCGGGATCGTCTGCCAGCCGCTCGCGATGAACGACGGCACCTGCTCCAGCTCCCCGGCGTCCGTGTCCAGCCGCAGCTGCGGGAACCGGTCGAACAGCGCGGGCAGCGCGGTGAGCGCCTCCATCCGGGCCAGCGGAGCACCGATGCACCGGTGGACGCCGATCCCGAACGCCAGGTGGTCGTCCGCCCGGCGCGCCGCGTCGAAGACCTCTGCGTCGGGGCCGTAGTGCGCCGGGTCCACACCCGCCGCCGCGTACGTCGTGACGATGGCGTCGCCGGCCGGGATCGTCACGTCGCCCACCTTCAGGTCGCTGACGGCGAACCGCAGCGGCAGCGTGGCGATCGACGGGTGCAGCCGCAGCGTCTCGTCGACGACCGCGTCCCAGCCCAGGTCCCCGCGCCGTACGGCCGCCAGTTGCTCGGGCGCGCGCAGCAGCGCCACCACGGCGTTCCCGACGAGGTTCACGGTGGTCTCGAACCCGGCCCCGATGACCAGCAGCAGCGTGTACAGCAGCTCCTCGCCGCTGAGCCGGTCGCCCTCCTCGTCGCGCACCCGGATCAGTTCGGTCGTCATGTCGTCGCCGGGGTGCTCGCTCTTGTACGCGATGAGCCCGCCCAGGACCGAGCCGATCCGTTCCTGGACGCGCGCGGCGTGCTCCGGGGTGGGGTCGGTGGTGTCCATGATCGAGGCGACCAGCCGGACGTGGTCCTCCCGCATGTCCTCGGGCACGCCGAACAGTTCGCAGATGATCCGCATCGGCAGGGGGTGGGCGAACGCGGCCTTCAGGTCGACCGTTTCGCCGCTCCGGTCGGCCGGGTCCCCGCCCCCGTCGAGGGTGTCCAGCAGTTCCGCCGTGATCGTCTCCACCCGCTGCCGCAGCGACTCGGTGCGCCGGGCGGTGAAGCTCGGCGCGACCAGGCGCCGCAGCCGGGCGTGGTCGGTGCCGTACGTGGAGAGCATGTTGACCACGCCGACCCAGCCGAGGATCCAGCCCCAGGTGGGGTGTGCGCCGAGTTCCGGCCACAGCCGCCAGTGTTTGCGCGGGTCCTTGCTGACCTGCGGGTCGAGGATCAGCTCCTTGAGGGTGTCGTACCCGGTGGGCGCCCAGGCGGGGATGCCGCCGGGCAGTTCGATGGGCACGATCGGGCCGAGCGCGCGCAGCCGGGCGCTCTCGGCGTGCAGGTCGGAGCCGAACGGGTCGAGGACGATGCGGTCGGTCGTGGTCACGAGGGAACTCCTGATCGGTGTGGCCGGTCGGCGGCACGGGGGCTGAAACGGACGGGCAGCGCGGTCAGGGAGCGGTGGAAGGGCCCCGGCCGCCAGGTGAGCCGCTCGCGGGGCACCACCGGGTCGAGGTCGGGCAGCCACTGGGTGAGCCGTTCGATCGCCTCGGTGACGATCAGCAGCGTGTGCTGCTTCACCGGGCAGGCGTGCGATCCGGCTCCCCACGACAGGTGCGAGGCGTCGTTGGGATGCCGGCCCGCCGTCACCTCCCGCTCGGCGCGGACGCCGAGTGCCCCGTACGACACCACCACGGGCACCGCGTCCCGCAGCCACACCCCGTGGAAGGAGACGGGCCGGCGGGCGTAGTAGATGCCGTAGTTGGACAGCGGTGTCTCGTGGTGCAGGACCTCGACGACCGCGTCCATGACGGGACGGGCGCCGCTGGTGAGGGTGGAGTAGTAGAGCGGGTTGCCCAGGATCCGCGACAGGGTGTTGGACAGCAGGTTCGCGGTCGGCTCGTAGCCGGCGCCGAGGGTGAGGAACACCTGCCAGGTGACCTCCTCGCCGGTGAGCCCGGCGGGGTGGCCGAGGAGCCGGCTGGGCAGGTCGTCGCCGGGCCGCTCGGCCTTGGCCGCGATCAGCTCCAGGACGTACCGGCCGAACTCGGCCTCGCCTTCGGCGGCCTGCGCGCCGCCCTCCATCATCTTGCCGAGGCCCGCCTCCAGCCGGTCGCCGGCGCTGTCCGGCAGCCCGAACAGGTCGTTGAAGACCAGCGCCATCAGGGGCCGCGAGAAGTCGGCGACGAGGTCGGCCCCGCCGTGCGGCCCGATCCGGTCCACCAGCAGCCGTACCGCGCGGTGCACCCGGGCCCGCAGGTCGTGCGGCTCCACCAGGTCGAACACGTCGATGAGGGTGGTGCGGTAGCGGACGTGGGCGGCGCCGTCGGCGAACAGGGCGTTGGGCCGCCACCGCATCATGCCGAGGACGGGGGAGTCTTCGGGGACGGTCCCCTCCCAGGCGCGCGGGTCGTGCGAGAACGTCTCCTCGTCGTGCAGGACGTCCAGCGCCGCCCGCCGGTCGGTGACCAGGTACGCCGGTACGCCGGGTGCCAACTCGGCCCAGCCGATCGGCCCCTGCGCGCTGAGGGCGGCGTAGTAGCGGTGCGGGTCCGACGCGAAGCCGTCCTCCCACAGCCGGACGGGAGCCGAGCGCGAGAAGTCGTGCCGGTCCGGGGGATAGGTGGTCACCGGGCCTCCGCCGGGTCGCGGGTGATCAGATGGTCGACGAGCGCGAGCAGCGCGTCGATGGAGGAGTCGGCGTCGCGCGCGTCGCAGGTCACCAACGGCGTGGACGGTTCCAGGTCCAGGGCCCGCCGCAGCCGTTCCTCGCCGTGGTGCGTGGGCGCGTCCGGGAAGGCGTTGAAGGCGACGGCGTAGGGCAGTCCGCTCTCCTCGACCAGGCCCAGCACGTCGAACGAGGCGTCGAGCCGGCGGCTGTCCACCAGGACGAGCGCGCCGAGCGCCCCGTAGGCGATGTCGTCCCACAGTGACCTGAACCGCTCCTGTCCCGGGGTGCCGAACAGGTAGAGGACCACCTGGCCGGGCAGGCTGATCCGGCCGAAGTCGATGGCGACGGTCGTCGTGGCCTTGTCCCGTACCCCGTCCAGGTCGTCCACCTGCGTGGACGCCTCGCTGAGGTGCTCCTCGGTGTGCAGCGGCCGGATCTCGGACACCGAGTCGATCAGGGTTGTCTTGCCCACCCCGAACGGCCCCGCGACCAGGATCTTCACCAGGTCACGGGCGGCGTCGGGCTGGTGGATCGCGCCGGGGGCGAGAGCGCCTGTCGTCACATTCCCGTCGTCGGCCCGCTGGGGCCGCGCGGCGTCAGGTGCGTGCTCTCGGCGTGCCGGGTGCGGGCCCTCGTACTGGTCGTCCGTGGGTCTGTGCCCGGTGCGGCGAGAGGGCGTGCAGGGCGTCGTGAGGCAGGCGGGAATGTGACGACAGGCGCTAGGCGTGCTTGAGGGCGCGGAGGCCATCGGCCACTCTCTTCAGCAGGTCGGGGTCGAAGCGGTCGGCGGGCGGGATCGGCGCGCGGGTGTGGATCAGGTCCCGGTCGGCGAGCCCGGCCGCCAGCACACACAGCGCGGAGACCGGTAGTCCGAGGAGCGCCGCCGCCTCCACCACCGCCAGGGAACCGCCCTCCAGGGCGTCCAGCAGGGCGAGTTCGGCGGCGGGCAGTCCGGGCGGCACGCTCTCCCCGGTGAGGGCGAGCACCGACAGCCGCTCCAGATGCGGACGGCTGGAGCGGGCCACACCGCCGGTCGACAGATACGCGGGAACAAGGGGACGGCCGGCCGGACGAGCGGTCATGCGGGGGCGTTGTCGTCGGCTCCTCGGGGCGCGGCCGCCATGGCCTTCTCGCCCAGCCGTGCCACCTGCGAGTGCACCCGGTGCGCCAGCAGGTCCAGCCGTACCTCGCCGTCGCCGTACGCGGCGACACAGGTGCCGTGGTCCGTCGGCACGATCAGCACATAGCCGTGGTCGGACTCGATGACGACCTGACGCACCTCGGCCTTGTCCCGGTCGGCGAACGCGGCCGCCGCCGTGCGGCACGCCCCCTGCACGGTGCTGCTGATGGCGGCCACCCGCTCCGCCGACGGCTGCGACAGCGCGTCGGTGTACCCCGTCACGAGCCCGTCGCGGGTCAGCATGACGGCGGCCACCACGTGCGGCACCTGGAGGATCGGCTCCAGCGCCCATGCCGTGTCGCCCGTGTTGCGGCTGGTCATCGGGCCGCTCCCCCTTCGTCGTGGGTGTGGTCGGTGTCGTGGGCCGCCGCGGTCGGCGCGCCGGCCAAGGGTGCGGCCTCGGCGCCGGAGCGTGCCGCCGCGGTGCCGGACTGGAGCGCGCCGAGCGCCGCCGCGGCCTCCTCCGGCCGCCGGGCCGGCGTTGAGGACGCGGGCGGAGCGGACGGTTCGGATACGGCGGCGGCCGGGGCGGGCCGGGTCCGGCGGCGACGGCGCTGCGGCAGCCCGTCCCCGTCCCCGTCCCCGTTCTCGTCCGTGGGCGTGTGGTGCCCCGGTGCGTCCGCCACGGCGTCCTCCGTGCCGTAGGCGTGCGTCGGGGCCGGCGCGGCGGGGACGGATGTGCGGGTGGTGCGCGGGGCGCTCGGGGCCGGCGGCCGGTCGGCCGGGTCCAGGCGGCTCAGCAGGTGGCTGTCCACCCGCAGCACCGCGCGCACCCCGCCGTAGGGGGAGGCCGACGAGACGTCGACGCCCAGGTCGAACTGGCGGGTGAGACGGCCGATCGCGGCAAGGCCCATGCGCGGCGGATCACCCAGGTCGGTCAGGAGGATAGGGGCGTCGCCGGCCACCAGCCGCTGGGCGCGGTCGCGTTCGTCGCGGGTCATGCCGAGGCCCGCGTCGTCCACGGTGACGCACACCCCGTGGTGGACGTGTTCCAGGCTCACCACGACGTCGGTCTCGGGCGCGGAGTGGCGCAGCGCGTTGTCGAGGAGTTCGGCGACGATGATGGCGACGGGTTCCACCGCGTGCGAGACCAGCGCCGTACCGGCTTCCAGGTGGTTGTGCACCTTGACGCGCTGGTAGCCCGCGAGCCGGGCCTGGCCGCCGGTGACCGCGTCCACCAGGTGCGACTCCTCGCGTGCGAGCCCCACCCAGGCCCCGCACACCACGGCGGCGACCTGGGCGCGCCGCAGCGACTGCTCGTTCTCGTGGTCGAGCTGGAACAGGGTCTGCGCCAACTCGGGGTCGTCGTAACGCTGTTGCAGTCGGCGCAGGGCGTCCTGAAGCCGGTACAGGGCTGCCTGGATCTCCCGTGTGGCGCCGCGCATGCCGGCCTGTGCGGCCGCGTCGACCCGGGTGCGCTGGGAGGCCACCTCCGCCTGGAGCGCCAGAAGCACGTTCTCCAGGGCGATGCCGAGCGGGGTGCCGGCCGTCAGCGGCTGGAGGGGGCCGGGCACGGCCAGGTGTGGATGGGCCACCCGCTGGGCGGCGGCGGGCACTCGTCGTGCCGCGAGATGCTCGACCTCGGCCGTGAACGCCCGCAAGGAGCCGTCGAGTTGTGTGCGCAGGGCGGATATCTCCGCCCGCTGCCTGGTCTGTTGCCGTCGTAACCGCAGCAGCCCGCCGCCGAGGGCGAGCGCGGACAGTGTGCCGGCGGCGAGGCCACCGGCCACCAGGTCCGGTAGTTCGATCATCGATTCGGTTCCAGGGTGGGTCGGCGTTCCGGGGAAGGGCGGGGCAGGGGGCCCGAGAGGTGGGACCGGGCACCCGGAGCACAGTACACACCGTCATCGACCGATCTCGCACGGTCGAGCAAGACTTCAGGCCGAAAGTGCCCGGTATCTGTTCGCTTCTGCGTCGACTGTCGGAAATGCCGTACGTCGCAAGCGAGTTGGGCCGCTCCCGAGGAGCACCGCGCGCAGGTCCGGTCGCCGGACGGTGACGTGCTCCGAGCGGGATCCGCTCTCCCCCTTCCCGGAGCGCGGGAACCGGGCGCGTACCGCCGGCGCGTGCTCCGCGTCGCTCCGGAAATGGACCGGCCTTCCCGCCGCCCATGAGGCCTTCCTGCCGGACACCGGTCTACGCCCGGCTCGTCGCCCAGTGGCGTGCCCGAGGCCGGACCATGCCCGCCCGTCACGACGTGCGGTGGGTGCCCCTCGCCGGGCTCACCGTGCGGAGCTGGTGGCACCCCGCGGCGGCGGGAGAACGGCCAGGGTGCCGTTGGCCTGGCGCAGCGCCAGTTCCAGGGTGATGGGGGAGTGCAGCGCACCCGTCCCGTCCGGTGGGATCAGCCACTCCAGGAAGCGGGCCGACCGGTACGGCGGGGGTACCGCGACCCAGGACCCCCTGCCGACGTGTCTGAGCCCCTCGCCGATCCAGCGGCTCGCGGGATCGGGCGGCAGGAAGAAGCCCACCCGCTGGGCCGCCGTGTCCACGAGGGTCGGCCCCGGCACGGGCAGCGTCGGCTGCCACAGCAGGTCCAGGGTGAGAAGGCCCAGGCGGTCCGGCACGCTCAGCACGTTCCAGTAGCGGCCCGCCTCCAGCAGAGTGACGCCGTGCCCGTGATCCCACTCCCGCTTGCAGGTGCGCGGGTCCGTCGCGGCGGCGGCGAGCCACTCCACGCCGCGCGCCCACATCGCATAGCTCATCATCCGGCTCCGTCCGAGGTCCGCCCGGAACCTGTGGACGCACGCGGGCGCGCCCTGGGCCGGGGTCCGGCTCGTCGGCAGCGCGCCGACTCGGCATCTGCA
The DNA here is from genome assembly GCF_033794725.1 of Streptomyces sp. ID05-39B. Lineage (NCBI taxonomy): Bacteria > Bacillati > Actinomycetota > Actinomycetes > Kitasatosporales > Streptomycetaceae > Streptomyces > Streptomyces sp. ID05-39B. The sequence goes on from NZ_JARGEF010000053.1 coordinate 33,605, forward strand.
TGCTGGTAGATATTTCTACGTGGCGGAAGGGGTGGCGAACCGTGGCGTTTTGGTCTGGTTCGTTCGACTCTCGCGTCATTGTTCGGCCGACCGGCCGGGCAGCGGGAGCCGGGCGGGCCGGCGCGCGCCCCGCCAGGGGGCTGAGGGTCTGCGGCAGGCCCCGCCACGGGGTCGATGGCCCGGCACGCTCGCTGAGCGGGGGAGCGGGGGAGCGGGGGGCCGGGGGCCGCGACAGCGGGAGACCGGGGGTCGGGAGACCGGGAAGCCGGGAGGCCGGGGAGGCCGGGAGGCGGGAAGCTGTGGGCCGGACGGCCCGGCCCGGTGTGCCCGTGGCCCCCATGGGTACCCGGCAGCGGCAACGACCACGTCGACAGCACGCTGGGAGGAGGCCCACATGGCCACTGGAGCAGAGACCGGCGATGTGACCGGTACGCGGGACAAGGACTACAACCTCATCTGGTACGTCGAGGCGTGCCTGAACAACGCGCTGCGACTGGAGACCTACATCCAGGACGCCGAACGCGACAAGGACACCGAGGTCGCGGACCTGTTCCGCAAGGCCCAGGCGGACAGCCGCAAGGGTGCCCAGATGGGCAAGGATCTGCTGCGCGCCCGCCTGAACGGCGGCTGATCCTCGCGGCAGCCATGGGCCCGGACGCCGTACGACGAAGGTCGCGGCGGCCGGGCCCCGGTGCGGGTGGGAGAGCGGTCAGGGCAGCGGGGGTGCCGGCACCGAGGGCTCCGACTGCCGAAGCTCGGCCAGCAACTCGTGCTGCCCGGCGATCAGTTCGGTCAGGATGCGGCGGGCCGCGCGGAGCAGTTCGGCGACATCACCGCCGGCCAGCGCGTAGCTGACCGTCGAACCCTCCCGGATCGAGACGACGATCCCGGAACGCCGCAGCACGGCCAGCTGCTGGGACAGGCTGGACGGTTCGATCTCGATCTCGGTGAGCAGGTCCCGCACGGCGACGGGCCCGCCCTGAAGCAGTTCGAGGACCCTGATGCGCACCGGGTGCCCCAGCATGCGGAAGAACTCGGCCTTGGCCTGATAGAGGGGGACCTGCATGGTCGATCGCTCGCTCCCTGCCGTTCTCGGGTCCTGCGTGGCGTCATGATCCTGGCGACTTCGGGCTCCGCACGCCCCGGTGATGCACTGATGTTGATGTGTCGAGATATCGAGGTGCCGAGGTGTCGAGATGAAGAAATCTTCAATTCGCGGGCGTGCGAAGCCGTTCGTCACGGAGCCGGCTACACCTCGAGTTCCGTCTCGATCCGCTTGAGCTGGTGACGGGCCATCGCGAGGTTGGACCGGCCCCGGTCCAGGACCAGGTAGATGAACAACCCGCTGCCCTGCCGCCCCTTCACCAGCCGGATGAGGTGGTACTGGGTCCCGAGGGTGATCAGGATGTCCTCGATCTCACCCTTCAGCCCGAGGTGCTCCATCGTGCGGACCTTGGCGCGGATCACGTCGGTGTTGCCCGCGGCGGCGACGGCCAGGTCGAGGTCCTTGCCGCCGCCCAGCGTGCCGAGCGCCATGCCGCTGGTGTAGTCGACGACGGCCGCGCCCAGTGCCCCCTCCACCACGGTCATCGTCTCCTTGAGGGAGATTTCCACATTGGTCATGGCGGTCCTCCTACGGCTTCTGCCGGTTGCACGGGTCCGGGCTCCTCCGGCCCCGTTCGTGTCCCGAACCGTACGGAGGGGGTCGCTCGCAAGAGTGACACCTTCCGGGACTGGCGCAAGGAACTCCGGAACGTGTGAACGAGTGCCGCACTTTGATCACAGGGGATATGGAAGCTGACCGTACGGCGGGCCAGACGCGGCCCAGGTGCGGCCCAAGTGCGGTTTCCCGGAGTGGAGTTGACGCGGATGTAGGGTGGGCCGCACCGGGGTCGCGCGGCCCCGCAGGCCGTGGCGCCGTGGCGGAGCGGCCCATCGCACCGTCGCGGGGGAGACCCTCCCCGTGACGCTTGACGGGATCGGGCGGGTCTGCCCGTACTCGTCCGCGGGTTCGAATCCCGTCGGCGTCGCGGCCGCCCACCCCGACCGGTGCGCGCGGTCACTCCACCGGCAGGGCCGCCGCTTGCGGCGGGCCGCCCGAGCGGGCAGGGTTCGATGCCGTGGCCACCTTGCTGATCGTCCATCACACACCCTCGCCGAACTGCCAGGCGATGTTCGAAGCGGTCGTCCAGGGCGCGTCGGCGCCGGAGATCGAAGGCGTCCGTGTCGTCCGCCGGGCCGCCCTCGCCGCCACCGCCTCCGACGTCCTGGCCGCCGACGGCTACCTGCTGGGCACACCGGCCAACCTGGGCTACATGTCGGGTGCCCTCAAGCACTTCTTCGACCAGGTGTACTACCCCTGCCTCGACACCACCCGAGGCCGCCCCTTCGCCTACTACGTGCACGGCGGCAACGACGTCACCGGCGCCGTACGCGGCATCGAGGCCCTCACGACCGGCCTCGGCTGGCGCCGCGCGGCCGAACCCGTCACCGTCACCGGTGAGCCGGGCAAGGCCGACGTGGAGGCCTGCTGGGAACTCGGCGCGACGACGGCCGCCGGTCTCATGGTGTGACGACGGCCGCCGCCCACCTGCGTGAGGTCCGCCCCGTCTCCAGCCCGGTTCTCGCTCTGCTCCTCAGTCCCACAGCGGGTAGGTCATGACCTTCGCGAACTGCTCCGGCCGCTGGGCCGGGTACTCCAGGACGATCCGGTCGTAGCGCTGCGTCCGCAGGTCCTTCTTCCAGGGCTGCGCCTTGTCCAGCCGTACGACCACCGGGTACGAGTGGAAGGTGCCGGCCGCGCAGTAGGGCTTGCAGTCGTTGACGACGTTGACTCCCGTGGCCTTCGCGGACCTGGCGTTCCAGTGGTCCCACTTCAGTGAGGCAAGCCGGCTGTTGCCGTCGCCGCAGGCCAGGATGAAGGCGTCGGGCCGCACCTGCGGGTGCCAGAGGCAGTCGACCAGGACGGGTGACCCTCCCGGCGGCGCGGTGGGCGGTGACGCGGCGGGCGCGGCCGAGGCCGTCCCGACCGCCGCGGTGAGTCCCAGCGCCGCACAGAGCAGCGCCGCCGTCCTCGTCGTCCTGTGGTGTCCGCGCATGTCCGCTCCCGCCCGTCTCGGGCCCCGGGCTGTGCCCCGCGCCCCGTGAGGTTCCGTACCGACGGTACGTCGCCGCGCCGACACCGACCACTCGAACGGCCCACAGCCGCGCCCCGCCGCCGGCGCAAGGCCCCGACCGCGGCGTACCAGTGTCCGGATCGACGTATCAGCTCGTCGACGGCGACCGGCCGGGGCAGCGGACGTACGACCTGAACCAGGGCACCTCCGGCGCCGTCCCGATCCGCAGACCACACCGAAGCCGAAGGGGAACGGTCATGTCCGCGACCGACGACGAACGCCTGACCGGCCTGGCCGCCTCCCTCGCCCGCGACGACCCCCGGTTCGCCCGGTCGCTGGACGAGGGGCGGCCGGCCCCGCCCCGCGAGTACCGCCGCCTGCGCGGCTGGTCGTGGGCTCGCCGTAGCGACCGCCGCGCTGATCGCCGGCGTGGTCCTGCCGCACGGCCTGCTCCTCGCGGGGGGCCTGGTCCTGGCAGGCCTGTCGGCCCAGCTCTTCGACCCTCACCTGTTGCGTCCTCACCTGTCGGGCCCTCGCCGGCGGCGGCCCCGCGGTCGAGGCCCCGCGGTCGAGCCCGCCGCGGGGCCTTTGGGCGGCGTTTGTTAGGCTCCGGGGGCCTTTCCACGGGGGAAGTCCGGTGAGAGTCCGGCGCTGACCCGCAACGGTGTGCGCGACGACCTGACGGTCCGTCGCGTGAGCCCGATCGCCCGTGGTGGGCAGCGACCCGTTGACTGCTCGCCGAGGACTGCGAGAGGGGGACCGCGCGGCCCGCGGGCCGAACGGGCTGTCTCACGGTCCATCAGGCGGCCGAGGTGAAGGACCGCCACCGCCCGTGCTCCGAAAACCCACGGCGAGCCGCAGCCGTAAGCACCTCGTGCCCCTGGCCGCCGCACTGGGCCTCGTCCTGCTCCTCTCCCTGCTGTGCGCGGTCGCCCTGGGCGCCACGGGCATCGGGGGCGCCCAGGTGCTCCGGCTGCTGTGGGCAGGCCTCACCGGCGGAACCGTCCCCGCCCGGGACGGCGCCGCGTACACCATCGTCTGGGAGATCAGGCTGCCGCGCGTCGTGCTCGGCGCCGTCGTCGGGGCCGGGCTCGCCTCCGTCGGCGTGGCCGTGCAGGCGATGGTCCGCAACGCCCTCGCCGACCCGTTCGTGCTGGGCATCTCCTCGGGCGCGGCCGTGGGCGCCAACGCCGTCATCCTGCTCGGCGCGTTCGCGGGCCTCGGCGTCTGGGCGCTGTCGGTGTCCGCGTTCGGCTCGGCGCTCGCCGCGATGGCGCTCGTGTACGCCGTCGCCCGCACCCCGAGCGGTCTCACCCCGCTGCGGCTGATCCTGACCGGGACGGCCCTGGCGTACGGCTTCGAGGCCCTGACGACCGTGATGGTGTTCGGGGCGGCCCGCGGCGAGGCGGCCCGCTCGGCGATGATGTGGCTGCTGGGCAGCCTCGGCGGCGCGACCTGGGCGCAGGTGCCGATCGCCGCCGTCACCGTCACCCTCGGCTGGGCCTGGCTGCGCCGGCGGGCCGAGGCGCTCAACGCCCTCGCGATGGGCGACGAGACCGCCGCCGCGCTCGGAGTCCGACCGGCCACGCTGCGCCGCGAGCTGTTCCTCGTGACGGCGGCCGTGACCGGGACCGTCGTCGCGGTGAGCGGCGCGATCGGCTTCGTCGGCCTGATGGTGCCTCACCTCGTGCGGATGGTGGTCGGCGCCGACCACCGCCGCGTACTGGTCCTGGCCCCTCTCGCCGGAGCCCTCCTGCTGGTCTGGGCGGACCTGCTGTCCCGGCTCCTGCTCGCGCCGGCCGAACTCCCCGTCGGCGTGGTCACCGCCGTCGTCGGAGTACCGGCGTTCCTGCTGCTCATGCGGCGCGAGCAGGAGCCGGGACAGCAGGTCCGCCCAGACCAGCAGGAGGGCTCCGGCGAGAGGGGCCAGGACCAGTACGCGGCGG
>NZ_JARGEF010000540.1:0-750 GCF_033794725.1 Streptomyces sp. ID05-39B
GGCTGCGGCTGCTGGTTCTGGGTTGTCGGTGGTGGATGTCGCGGCGACGCTGGCCGGGCGTTCTGCGTTCGAGCATCGTGCGGTCGTGGTGGGGGCCTCGGGTGAGGAGCTGCTGGCGGGGTTGGGATCGCTGGCCCGGGGTGTTCCTGCTGAGAATGTGGTGTCGGGGGTTGCTGGGGTCGGAAAGACGGTGTTGGTGTTTCCGGGGCAGGGGTCGCAGTGGGATGCGATGGCTCGTGAGTTGTATGTGAGTGCTCCGGTGTTCCGGGTGCGTCTGGAGGAATGCGCGCGGGCGTTGTCGGCTTTTGTGGAGTGGGATCTGTTGGAGGTCTTGCTCGGTGACGGTGATGATGGTGCGTTGTTGTTGTCGCGGGTGGATGTGGTGCAGCCGGCGTTGTTCGCGGTGATGGTGTCGCTGGCGGCGTTGTGGCAGTCGTATGGGTTGCGGCCGGATGCGGTGGTGGGGCATTCGCAGGGGGAGATTGCCGCGGCGTGTGTGGCGGGTGCGTTGTCGCTGGAGGATGCGGCGCGGGTGGTGGCGTTGCGCAGTCGGGTGATCCGTGTGCTGGCGGGGCGGGGTGGCATGGTGTCCGTCGCGTTGCCGGTGGGTGAGGTGCGGGCGCGTCTGTTGCGCTGGGACGGTGATATCGGGATCGCCGCGATCAACGGTCCGGGTTCGACTGTGGTTTCCGGCAGCGCGCGGGCGCTGGATGAGTTGCAGGCGGTGTTCGAGGCCGGTCAGGTGCGCAC
>NZ_JARGEF010000541.1:0-749 GCF_033794725.1 Streptomyces sp. ID05-39B
ATTAGGGGACGGGGGTTTGGGGGCTGTGGGGGGATTGGGGTGGGCAGGGTGTTTCGGCTGGTCAGATGGGGCCGGCCGGTCGGGTCGGTAAGGCCGGTCGGTAGGGGCATGGCGGTCGTTCGGTTCTGTCGGCTGTTCCGGGCGTCGCGGTCGGTTGGGCCGTCGAGGTCGGCCCGGGCGGTCAGTGGCTTGTCATGCTCGCAGTCTCAGGCCGCGGGGGGTCGCGATGAACCCCGCCCCTTCCAGGAGGGCACCGAAGGGCGAGGTCAGGGCCGAGACGCCGTTGACGCGCTCCACCGTCATCGTGCCGAGGGAGCCGGCGCGCGCGGCCGCGGCGAGGGACTCCGCCGCCGCGGGCAGGCGCGGGTCGTCGGCGGGGGAGTCGGCGGGGGAGTCGGCGTGGTCCGCTGCGGCGGGCCAGGCCAGCAGCGTCTTGCCGCCGCGCTCCATGTAGAGCGCCAGCTCGCCGTCGACGAGCACCACGAGGGAGCCTGCCTTACGGCCCGGTTTGTGACCGGCGTCGCTCGGCGGCTCGGGCCAGGGCAGGGCGGCGCCGTACGCGTTCGCCGGGTCCGCCGCGGCGAGGACGACGGCGCGGGAGGCGGGCGCCGGGGTACGGGGGCGGCGGTCGGCGAAGCCGGAGCTGTACGGCGAGCCGGAGTCGTAGGGCGAGCCGCTGCCGCTCCGAGGGCCGCCGGCACCGGGGCTCGCGATGTCGCGCGCGGAGATCCAGTCGCCCGGGGCGGGGG
>NZ_JARGEF010000542.1:0-737 GCF_033794725.1 Streptomyces sp. ID05-39B
GGTCGGAGTGGCGGGGGTGTCGGCGCAGGGGTTGCTCGCGGGGCCGGTGGCGTGGGCTGACACGTCCGGATCGGCGTCGCCTTCCGCGTTCACGGTGACCATCACGGGCCCGGAGTCTCGGGCAGCGGGACCGTGAAGTTCTACCCCGGTTTCGACTACTGGCCGACCGGGATGCCGTCGTACCCCCTGCTGGGTGGACCCCGGGGTGATCGTCTGTGATCGCACGGGTGATCTGGCGCCGGGGAAGACCTTGTCCTACGCGTTCACGTGCAGGTTCCCGAAGAAGGCCGCGGCGACGACGTACCGGGTGCGCGGGGAGCTCCAGTCGGCCAGTCGGCATGTTCCGCTCTCGGCCACTGACCAGGCCGAGGCGGTGTTCCGGCTCGTGAAGCCGAAGCCGTCGTCCGGGCCCACGCCTTCCGCGTCCGGGCCCACGCCTTTCGCGTGGCCCACGCCCGTGCCCACGCCCGCGCCTTCGGCCGCCGGGGTGGCGGGAGTCTCGCGGCCACCGGGAGCGGGGGCATGGGGCGTTCGGCTGGGGCGCTGTGGGGCTCGTCGGCGTCGGCGCGACGCTCTTCGGAGCCGGATGGACCAGGGCGCGACGACGTGCTCTGGACGAGAGACAGTCAGGGGAGACATCTGATGTACGCAAGAGGAGGACGCGTCGCTGTCGCGGCCGGGGCGGCGGCGCTGACGCTGCTCGTGGGGCCGGGGGCCTGGGCGGCGCAGGAGGAGCC
>NZ_JARGEF010000543.1:0-735 GCF_033794725.1 Streptomyces sp. ID05-39B
GAAGGGGAGGGAGCGGAGGTCGAGTGGGGGGCCGGCTCGGGTTCGGCTTCGTGTCCGTCGCCGTCGGCGGTCCCTCTCTCGATGGTGAAGCGGTAGTTGTTCGACTGGCCGACCCATTCGCCGTCGTCGCCCTGGCGCTGGACGACCGCCGCGTTGGCGGTGACCTGGTTGGGCACGGCGTCCGAGGTGAGCGAGAGGCGCAGCTTGACGGTGAGGGTCCGGCCCGCGGGGACGGTGAAGCCGGGGAAGGGGCTGGACCGCTGGGTGGGCTCGGCGGGCTCCGCCGGTTCCGCCGGTTCGGCGGGCATGTCCGCGAGCGCGCCGACGAGTTCGTGCTCGTCGGTCACCTCTAAGCGGACGGGGTGCGCCCGGCCGTCGGCGTAGAACTCCAGGTGGGACTGGGACGGCTGCAGGGCGCGCGCGGAGTCGACGAGGACGACGACCGGATGCACTCCGGCGCAGGTGACCCGGGTGGAGTTGGTCAGGTCGAGGAACCAGGTGCCGTGGCCGCCCCCGGCACGGTAGGAGTCGGGGCCGCCGTGCAGACGGGTGGTGAGCGGGAAGTTTCCGGCGTCCGCCCCGGCACAGCTCGTCCCGGCCTGCGCGAAGGCGGGCCCGGGGAGGAGAACGGCGGCTGCGGCGAGGCAGAGGGATACGGGTGTGCACAGTCGCATGAACACGTGAGCCTGCCGGAGGGGGTGGTGGGGCAGGGGCTGCCGCACCGTAGGGCCGTGC
>NZ_JARGEF010000544.1:0-730 GCF_033794725.1 Streptomyces sp. ID05-39B
GCGTGGGGGCGGCGGGCAGGGGGAGGTCGAAGTGCACGACGCTCTGGTCGCCGTCGGGGTCCTGGCGCTCGTCGTGCACGACCTTCCCGAGGGATCGCCAGAAGGCTTCGGCGCCTTCGACGGACGGGTCCGTGTGCAGGTAGACGGCCCGGTATCCGCCGTCGGCGGCGGCGAAGGCGAGGAGGTCGGCGACCAGGCGCCGGGCGAGGCCGCGGCGCCGGTGCCCGGGGCGGACGTAGACGCGGCGCAGCTGGGCGGTCACGCCGGAGGGGTAGCGGTCGGTGACATGACGCGGGTTCGGCGGGTGGAGAGGCCCGCGCGCATCCAGCGCACCGGTGCCGACGACCTGCTGTTCGGCATCGACGGCGACGAGCAGCGTGTGGCGGGCAGGCGCCAGGTAGGCGGCGGCCGGGTCGACGATGTCGCCGTGCCAGCGGGGCACATAGCCGGTGCCGAAGTCGCGGTAGACGGTGTCGAGCATGACGGCTCGGGCACCGTCGAGGTCGTCGGGGCCCGCAGGCCTTACGCAGTAGTCACGCACTTGCACATCATATGCATTAAGCTCAGGGCCTTGATCGACTAGGGCACCCGAGGCCACACGCTCCGTCCGACCGTGAGGGCGCCCGAGGCCACGCGGACCGTCCGACCGCGCCCGACGGGCTCGCTCGGCGGAGATCACAGCGGCCCTCGGCTCGAAGCGGCTAGCCCTCCCCCTCTCCTTCTCCCTCCC
>NZ_JARGEF010000545.1:0-728 GCF_033794725.1 Streptomyces sp. ID05-39B
CTCGCGGACGTCGGTGACCGAGTCCACCTTCTCCAGCAGCTCCCAGCCCTCGGCGTAGGCCTGCATCATGGCGTACTCGATGCCGTTGTGGACCATCTTGGAGAAGTGGCCGGCGCCGACCTTGCCCGCGTGGACGTAGCCGTACGGGCCCTCCGGCTTGAGCGCGTCGAAGATCGGGCGCAGCCGGTCGACGTGCTCCTTCTCGCCGCCGACCATCAGCGCGTAACCGTTCTCCAGGCCCCACACGCCGCCGGAGACGCCCGCGTCGACGAAGCCGATGCCCTTGGCGCCCAGTTCCGCGGCGTGCTTCTCGTCGTCCGTCCAGCGGGAGTTGCCGCCGTCCACGACGGTGTCGCCGGCCTCCAGGAGACCGCCCAGTTCGTCGACGACGGACTGCGTCGCGGCGCCGGCCGGGACCATCACCCAGACCGTGCGCGGCGCTTGGAGGCTCTCGACGAGTTCGGCGAGGCCGCTGACGTCGGACAGGTCGGGGTTGCGGTCGTAGCCGACGACGGTGTGGCCGGCGCGGCGGATGCGCTCCCGCATGTTGCCGCCCATCTTGCCGAGACCGATCAGACCCAGCTGCATGTCAGTGCACTTCCTTCAGTTCACGGTAGGCGGCCACGAGTGCCTTGGTGGAGGGGTCCAGGCCGGGGACGTCGGCGCCCTCGGTGAGGGCGGGTTCGACGCGCTGGGCGAGGACCTTGCCGAGTTCCACGCCCCACTGG
>NZ_JARGEF010000546.1:0-727 GCF_033794725.1 Streptomyces sp. ID05-39B
CATGTCCAGGGGCGGGAAGAGGCGCCTAATCGCTCGGGGATGCGGCTTGTTGGGCGTGTGCGGGCGGGTTTGCGGCTGGTCGCGCGGTTCCCGGGCCGCCGTCCGGCGCCGCCCCGTTCTACCGTTGCCCTGTGTCCTACTTCGATGCCGCCTCCGCCGCCCCGCTCCATCCCGTGGCCCGTCAGGCCCTGTTGGCCTCGCTGAACGAGGGCTGGGCCGATCCGGCACGGCTCTACCGGGAGGGCCGCCGGGCCCGGATGCTGCTCGACGCGTCCCGGGAGGCCGCGGCGGAGGCGGTGGGGTGCCGGCCCGACGAGTTGGTGTTCACGGCGTCCGGGACCCGGGCCGTGCACAGCGGTGTCGCGGGCGCGTTGGCGGGTCGGCGGCGCGCCGGACGCCACCTGATCGTGTCAGCCGTCGAACACTCCTGCGTGCTCCATTCGGCCGAGGTGTTCGCGTCCGGGGGCGGGACCGTGACGGAGGTGCCGGTGCTGCGGTCCGGCGCGGTGACCGCCGAGTCGTACGCCGGGGCCCTGCGGTCCGACACCGCGCTCGCCTGTCTCCAGTCGGCCAACCACGAGGTGGGGACCGAGCAGCCGGTGGCCGAGGTGGCCGAGGCCTGCCGGGAGGCGGGGGTTCCGCTGTTCGTCGACGCGGCCCAGTCGCTGGGGTGGGGGCAGGTGCAGGGGCCCTGGTCGCTGCTGGCGGCGAGCGCGCACAAATGGGG
>NZ_JARGEF010000547.1:0-705 GCF_033794725.1 Streptomyces sp. ID05-39B
GGGGGGGGCAGTTTTTTATAAAAGAACGCCTTCCCCCGCCCCGGCCGCGCCGCGGGCTTCCCTGCGCAGCGGCAAGGAACAGATCGGGCGCAAGCTCGCCGCCGCCCGCGAGGTGCTGGCCCGTGCCGTTCCGCAGCCGATGCCGTCGCTGCCCGCGGTCGCGTCGTGGCCGGTCGAGCAGACCTGGGACACCGGGCCGCAGCAGGTCTACCGTCCGGAGACGGACCCATGGGCGGGAGCGCGGACCGACACCGGCAGCCTGGCCGTCACCTCGACCGGCCCCAACGCCGTCCTCCCGACGGCCGGGACCGCCGTCCCCCTGCCCACGCCGGACTCCGGCACGCCCTCGTACGACTTCGCCAACCCCTCGTACGAGTTCGCCGCCCCCTCGTACGACCTCGCCGGCCCCATGTACGACCTCGCCGCCTCCTCGTACGAGTTCCCGGTGCCCGCATCCGACTTCGCGGCCCCCTCGTACGGTCCCCCGGTCCCCGCTTCCGACTTTGCCGCCCCCGGGTACGACTTCCCGGTGCCCATGTCCGGCTTCGCCGTGCCTCAACCGCCGATCGCGGCGCCCTCGAACGCCTTCCCCGAGCCCGAGACGGGCCTCCTGGCGGCCAGTTACGGCGACCTGCTCGCGCCCCCGTCGGGCAACAGCGCCCCGCCCGTCCCGCCGCAGCCGGTCCACGCCACGCTCCCCACGCC
>NZ_JARGEF010000548.1:0-694 GCF_033794725.1 Streptomyces sp. ID05-39B
CCCAGCATCCGCACGGTGTCGGTCAGGGTCTGTTCGAACAGGGGGATGGCCCGGTCCAGATCCCCCGCTGTCTGGTAGGCGCCGGCGAGGTTGTTACGGAAGGTCAGGGTGTCGGGGTGGTGCTTACCCAGCACCCGCACCTGGCTCTTCAGCGTCTGCTCGTACAGGGAGATGGCCCGCTTCAGCTCCCCCGCTTCCTGGTAGGCCAGGGCGAGGTTGTTACGGAAGGTCAGGGTGTCGGGGTGGTGCTTACCCAGCACCCGCACCTGGCTCTTCAGCGTCTGCTCGTACAGGGAGATGGCCCGCCTCAGCTCCCCCGCCGACCGGTAGGCGTAGGCGAGGTTGTTACGGGAGATCAGGGTGTCGGCGTGGTCCTCACCCAGCACCCGTTCCCGGGTGGTGAGGGCGCGTTGGAGGTGTCTGACGGCTCTGGCGGGCAGACCCTGGTTGTTGAGGAAGCCTGCGGTTTCGTTGAGGATGACTGCGGTGGTGTCGGTGTCGGTGTCGGGGGTGGTGTGGTTGATGAGGGCATCGATGTGGGGGAACAAGGTGTGCCAGGTAGGCCAGGTTACGGGGGTTTTCCAAGTGGCAGGAAGGACGGTGTACACGTTGGCGGTGGCCCGTTCGCGGGCCTGGTCGATGAGTGTGCGGGCGAGGGCCTGGACGAGGCGGTGGACGGACAGGGTGCCGGTGG
>NZ_JARGEF010000549.1:0-689 GCF_033794725.1 Streptomyces sp. ID05-39B
GAGACAGGGGTGGGCAGGGCTGAGGAGGGAGCGATTGTCAGTGGGGCGCGTTTCAATGGGGGTGTCGTCACAGAGCGTCACGGCAGAGGGCTACGGGGGATGAGGACTGTGAGGTTCGCGGAGGACGAGCGGCGGTACGTGTCGTTGGCGGGACTGCGGTTGCGGGGCTGGACGGGAGCGTTGGTGCACCGGCTCCTGGGCTCGCCGGACCGGCTCAGCGTGGATCCCCGGATGCGGGCCGCGCCTCAGGTGCGCCTGTACCGGGTGGAGCGGGTGGAGGCGGCGGAGCGCGGCGAGGAGTTCCGGCGAGGGCACACACGGCGGACCGACGGACCGGCAGCGGACCGGGGAGAGCGCCCGTGAGCCGGTCCGTGACGGCCCGCGCCCCAGGTCCGCCGCTTCGGTACCGGTTTCGCCAGGGTGCCCGCCCGGCTCGTCCGCAGGCCCATCGTCACCAGCGCCTCCGCCGGCTTCACCGCCGCGGCCACCCCGTCGACGACCGCGCCCTGCACCACGTACAGGCCACTGCCGCTCCACGGTGCGGCACCTCTTTCTTTTAAACACATCTACCCCCCCCACCAAACCAAAAAGTGAAAATACGCTGGGTGCCGAAACAAGTAAAAAAAAAAGAAGCATCAAAACGAAAAACACTGACACTACTATAAAAAGGTATATAAGACAAAGAGCAA
>NZ_JARGEF010000054.1:0-38391 GCF_033794725.1 Streptomyces sp. ID05-39B
GGGGGATCCGGGGGAGACGGGGAGTCCTCTTCCTCCTCCTCTTCCTCCCAGGGCGGCGGCACGCACATCAGTCCGATAGCCGCCCTGCGCACCGCCGAGAAGTCCACCGACGGCGCCGACTCCGCCAAGGTCGAGTCGACCACCACCATGGGCTCGCTGATGGCGATGACGGCCGACGGCTCCCTCGGCTGGGGCCAAGGCCTCACCGGCACCCTCACCATCACCTACACCGGTGGCACGATGGCCGACACCATGCGGCAGCTGGGCGCCACCTCGATGGAGGCCCGCTATCTGCCCGACGCGTACTACGCGCGCATGGGCGACGTCTTCGCCGAGCAGGCCGGCGGCAAGCACTGGATCAAGTACCCGTACGAGGCGCTGGAGACGCTCGGCGGAGGCTCCGGGGCCTATCTCAAGGACCAGATGGAGAACTCCACCCCGAACCAGTCGGTGAAGCTCCTGCTGGCCTCCGGGGACGTGCGCAGGGTCGGCGAGGAGACCGTGCGCGGCGCGCACACCACGCACTACTCGGGCACCGTCGAGGTCGCCGACCTCGCCACCCGCAACTCCAGCCTCAGCGACAGCCAGCTCGCCGACCTGAAGAAGCAGCTGGAGCAGGCCGGTGTCACCACCGAGACCGTCGACATCTGGGTCGACGACGAGAACCTGCTGGTCAAGAAGGTCGAGCAGGGCCAGGCAGCGAACGGCGCCTACAGCCAGACCGCCTACTACAGCGACTACGGCACCCCGGTCGACACCGAGGTGCCCCCGGCGGCCGACACCGCGGACTTCTCGGAGCTGCTCCAGCAGCAAGGAGCCGGTCCCACGTCCTGACCCCTGGGCCGCGGGGAATTCACGAGACCCCACCCGTACCTGTGGGATACCTTCACACCATTCCTGTGAATCGATCAGGTGTTCACTGTGTGCTGCGTGGGGGAATGTGCATGAGGTTTTCCGTGGGTGTCCTCGGGCTGTCCGCTCTGCTCGTCACGGGCTGTGCGGCGGCTTCGGAGGATGCGGCGGGCGGCGGCGACGCGAAGGCGGCGGCCACGGCCGTCACGCAAGCCGCCGAGAAGACGGAGCGGGTCGGCTCCCTGCGCTACCGGATGACCGGCCGCATGCCGGAGGAGGGCCCGCTCAGGGCCGAGGCCGCGATGGCCGTGGAACCGCCGGCCATGAGCCTGAGGACGACGATCCTCGGCGGCCCCGACAAGGGCGAGGGCGAGGTCCGCCTGGTCGGCGGAGTGGTGTACGTCGGCAGCGACGAGCCCACCGAGGACGGCAAGCACTGGATGAAGTTCGGTGCGCCGGGCCGCTCCGGCACCCCGAGCGGCGTCAAGGTCGACACCGCCCCCCTGGCCGACAAGGTCCGCCGCAACCCGGCCCACGAGAGCACCTTCCTCACCGCGGCCGAGGACCTGAGGAAGGCCGGCACCGAGACCGTCGACGGCGTCACCACCACGCACTACGAGGGCACGGCCACCATCGACGAGATCCGGGCGTCGTACAAGGACGAGGCAAAGAGCGTCCGCCAGGTCCGCGAGCAGGCCCTCGCGCAGTACGAGAAGCTCGGCGTCGACGAGCTGGAGATGGACGTCTGGATCGACGAGTCCGGCCGCACCAAGCAGCAGCGGTTCCAGGGCTTCGGGCGCAAGGGCCCGCTCGACCTCACCGTCACCTTCCTCGACTTCGACAAGCCGGTCACCGTGCAGGCCCCGCCGGCCTCGGACACCTTCGACCTGGCCGAGGAGATGAAGAAGGCCGGACGCTGAGCCGGTTTCGGACCCCCCTTACGGGCGGATTTGCTTGACGGCGACCCGTTCACGTACGCTCCTACAGAAGCCAAAGACCGCTGGTCGTTGCCGTGTGCTCGTGAGAGGGCGCGGTGGCCGAAGGATCCGCTGATATGCGGACGACCCGCGCAGGTGACTGTGGAAGTGCTCCCGGACCGTGATCCGTCCCATGGATCTCGTTCGGTCGAGCCCTCGCCCCGTGCGCCTGCGCCGGGGCGTTTCGTTTTTCCCAGCCCCTTCCGAGCGGTCGTCAACACCCGGAAGGAGGCCGACGCTCATGGCAAGGCCCGACAAGGCTGCCGCGGTAGCCGAGCTCGCGGAGCAGTTCCGCAGCTCGAACGCCGCCGTGCTGACCGAGTACCGGGGTCTCACCGTGGCGCAGCTCAAGACGCTGCGTCGTTCGCTCGGTGAGAACGCCCAGTACGCCGTGGTGAAGAACACGCTGACCAAGATTGCGGCCAACGAGGCCGGGATCTCGACGCTCGACGACCTGTTCAACGGTCCGACGGCAGTTGCCTTCGTCACCGGTGACCCGGTGGAGTCGGCGAAGGGTCTTCGTGACTTCGCCAAGGACAACCCCAACCTCGTCATCAAGGGCGGTGTCCTTGACGGCAAGGCGCTGTCCGCCGACGAGATCAAGAAGCTTGCGGACCTCGAGTCCCGCGAGGTTCTGCTCTCCAAGCTGGCGGGTGCCTTCAAGGGCAAGCAGTCCCAGGCTGCTCAGCTCTTCCAGGCGCTTCCCTCGAAGCTCGTCCGCACCGTGGACGCTCTTCGTGCCAAGCAGGCGGAGCAGGGCGGTGCCGAGTAACTCGGCTCGCGCAGTGACCGCCGCCTGAGGCAGCGGTCTTAGCGGGCCGAACGTACGCCCGCCGAACAAGTACATCGGCACCAGCCGAATTAGTGGAAGGATCGCCCACCATGGCGAAGCTCAGCCAGGAAGACCTGCTCGCGCAGTTCGAAGAGATGACCCTCATCGAGCTCTCCGAGTTCGTGAAGGCGTTCGAGGACAAGTTCGACGTCACCGCCGCCGCCGCGGTCGCCGTTGCGGGTCCGGCCGGTCCGGCCGCCGTCGAGGCCGTCGAGGAGCAGGACGAGTTCGACGTCGTCCTCACCGGTGCCGGCGAGAAGAAGATCCAGGTCATCAAGGTCGTGCGTGAGCTGACCTCCCTGGGCCTCAAGGAGGCCAAGGACCTCGTGGACGGCGCTCCGAAGCCGGTCCTCGAGAAGGTCGCCAAGGACGCCGCCGAGAAGGCCGCCGAGTCCCTCAAGGCCGCCGGCGCCTCGGTCGAGGTCAAGTAACACCCCGCGGTCGGCGACGACCGCAGCGAAGGCCGAAACTGTCCCCTCGGGGCCTGTAACGCTGACGCACCGAAGAGCGATCATCCATCCGGGTGGTCGCTCTTCGGCGTTGCTGAGGGCCCGGCCACGGTTACCCCGCTCCTGAGTTGGCGAGGGGTATGGTGATCTTCGTCGTGTCTCCGGACGGCCGGTGTTCGGGCATGGGGGCCTTGACGAACCGCACGCAGCGCGCAATTCTCAGGACGCGTCGTCACAAGGATCCGTATCCGAGGCATGGATCGACGGCGAAGAGGGCAGTATCACCGTGCGTCGAGTACGACGTGCGTTGAGGGCAACCGGACCGAGGACGTTGAGAGCTACGAGGGTCTCGAAAAACCCGCATTGGACATCAGTGTGCCAAGTGGCTACACTGACCCTTTGCGCTGCCTGTTAGCTGTCCCCTGCCCGTCACCAGGGGCATGCCCTCGCCCTAACTTCGATGACTGACCATCTCTGACCTGGCCTGTCGGCCGATTCAGGGGAGTCTGTCTCGTTGTGTGGGGGAGGGGCCGGTACGCGCGTAGTGAGTCCGAGCCCTCGGAAGGACCCCCTCTTGGCCGCCTCGCGCAATGCCTCGACCGCGAATACGAACAATGCTGCCAGCACTGCCCCGCTGCGCATCTCCTTTGCAAAGATCAAGGAGCCCCTCGAGGTTCCGAACCTTCTCGCCCTGCAAACCGAGAGCTTCGACTGGCTGCTCGGCAACGAAGCGTGGAAGGCTCGCGTCGAGGAGGCTCTCGAGAACGGTCAGGACGTCCCCACCAAGTCCGGCCTCGAGGAGATCTTCGAGGAGATCTCCCCGATCGAGGACTTCTCCGGGTCGATGTCGCTGACCTTCCGCGACCACCGTTTCGAGCCGCCGAAGAACAGCATCGACGAGTGCAAGGACCGCGACTTCACGTACGCGGCCCCGCTCTTCGTGACGGCCGAGTTCACGAACAACGAGACCGGCGAGATCAAGTCCCAGACGGTCTTCATGGGCGACTTCCCGCTCATGACCAACAAGGGCACCTTCGTCATCAACGGCACCGAGCGTGTCGTCGTGTCGCAGCTGGTCCGCTCGCCCGGCGTCTACTTCGACTCCTCCATCGACAAGACGTCCGACAAGGACATCTTCTCCGCCAAGATCATCCCGTCCCGGGGTGCCTGGCTGGAGATGGAGATCGACAAGCGCGACATGGTCGGTGTCCGCATCGACCGCAAGCGCAAGCAGTCCGTCACCGTCCTCCTCAAGGCTCTCGGCTGGACCACCGAGCAGATCCTCGAGGAGTTCGGTGAGTACGAGTCGATGCGCGCCACCCTGGAGAAGGACCACACCCAGGGCCAGGACGACGCGCTGCTCGACATCTACCGCAAGCTGCGCCCGGGCGAGCCGCCGACCCGCGAAGCCGCTCAGACGCTGCTCGAGAACCTCTACTTCAACCCCAAGCGCTACGACCTCGCGAAGGTCGGCCGCTACAAGGTGAACAAGAAGCTCGGCGCGGAAGAGCCGCTGGACGCCGGTGTGCTCACCACCGACGACATCATCGCCACGATCAAGTACCTGGTGAAGCTGCACGCCGGTGAGACCGAGACACTCGGTGAGTCGGGCCGCTCGATCATGGTCGAGACCGACGACATCGACCACTTCGGCAACCGTCGTATCCGCAGCGTCGGCGAGCTGATCCAGAACCAGGTCCGTACGGGTCTCGCCCGTATGGAGCGGGTCGTGCGTGAGCGCATGACCACTCAGGACGTCGAGGCGATCACGCCGCAGACCCTGATCAACATCCGGCCGGTCGTCGCCTCCATCAAGGAGTTCTTCGGCACCAGCCAGCTGTCCCAGTTCATGGACCAGAACAACCCGCTGTCGGGTCTGACGCACAAGCGTCGTCTCAACGCGCTCGGCCCGGGTGGTCTGTCCCGTGAGCGGGCCGGCTTCGAGGTCCGCGACGTTCACCCGTCGCACTACGGCCGCATGTGTCCGATCGAGACGCCGGAAGGCCCGAACATCGGCCTGATCGGTTCGCTCGCCTCGTACGGCCGGATCAACCCGTTCGGTTTCATCGAGACCCCGTACCGCAAGGTCACCGGCGGTGTCGTCACCGACGAGGTCGACTACCTCACGGCCGACGAAGAGGACCGGTTCGTCATCGCGCAGGCCAACGCGCCGCTCAATGACGAGTTCCAGTTCGAGGAGGCCCGCGTCCTGGTCCGCCGTCGTGGCGGAGAGGTCGACTACGTCCCCGGTGACGACGTCGACTACATGGACGTCTCCCCGCGCCAGATGGTGTCGGTCGCGACCGCCATGATCCCGTTCCTCGAGCACGACGACGCCAACCGTGCCCTCATGGGCGCGAACATGATGCGTCAGGCCGTCCCGCTCATCAAGAGCGAGGCGCCGCTGGTCGGCACCGGCATGGAGTACCGCTCCGCCGTCGACGCCGGCGACGTGGTCAGGGCCGAGAAGGACGGTGTGGTCCAGGAGGTCTCCGCGGACTACATCACCACGGCCAACGACGACGGCACGTACATCACGTACCGCCTGGCCAAGTTCTCCCGGTCCAACCAGGGAACCTCGGTCAACCAGAAGGTCATCGTCAACGAGGGCGACCGGATCATCACCGGTCAGGTCCTCGCCGACGGCCCGGCCACCGAGAACGGCGAGATGGCGCTCGGCAAGAACCTGCTGGTCGCGTTCATGCCGTGGGAGGGTCACAACTACGAGGACGCGATCATCCTGTCGCAGCGCCTCGTGCAGGACGACGTCCTCTCCTCGATCCACATCGAGGAGCACGAGGTCGACGCCCGTGACACCAAGCTCGGCCCGGAGGAGATCACCCGGGACATCCCGAACGTCTCCGAGGAGGTCCTCGCCGACCTCGACGAGCGCGGCATCATCCGTATCGGTGCCGAGGTCGTCGCCGGCGACATCCTCGTCGGCAAGGTCACGCCCAAGGGCGAGACCGAGCTGACGCCGGAGGAGCGCCTGCTCCGCGCGATCTTCGGTGAGAAGGCGCGCGAAGTGCGCGACACCTCGCTGAAGGTGCCGCACGGTGAGATCGGCAAGGTCATCGGCGTCCGCGTCTTCGACCGTGAAGAGGGCGACGAGCTGCCGCCGGGCGTGAACCAGCTGGTTCGTGTCTACGTGGCGCAGAAGCGCAAGATCACGGACGGTGACAAGCTCGCCGGCCGCCACGGCAACAAGGGTGTCATCTCGAAGATCCTGCCGATCGAGGACATGCCGTTCCTGGAGGACGGCACCCCGGTCGACATCATCCTCAACCCGCTCGGTGTGCCGTCCCGAATGAACCCGGGACAGGTTCTGGAGATCCACCTCGGCTGGCTCGCCAGCCGCGGCTGGGACGTCTCCGGTCTCGCGCAGGACTGGGCCCAGCGGCTCCAGTCGATCGGTGCCGACAGCGTCGCCCCCGGTACCAACGTCGCCACCCCGGTGTTCGACGGTGCCCGCGAGGACGAGCTGACCGGTCTGCTGCAGCACACCATCCCGAACCGCGACGGCGAGCGCATGGTGCTCCCGTCCGGCAAGGCCCCGCTGTTCGACGGCCGCTCGGGTGAGCCGTTCCCGGAGCCGATCTCGGTCGGCTACATGTACATCCTGAAGCTCCACCACCTGGTCGACGACAAGCTGCACGCCCGTTCGACCGGTCCGTACTCGATGATCACCCAGCAGCCGCTGGGTGGTAAGGCCCAGTTCGGTGGCCAGCGCTTCGGTGAGATGGAGGTGTGGGCGCTGGAGGCTTATGGCGCCGCGTACGCCCTCCAGGAGCTGCTGACCATCAAGTCCGACGACGTGACCGGCCGCGTGAAGGTCTACGAGGCCATCGTCAAGGGCGAGAACATCCCCGAGCCCGGCATCCCCGAGTCCTTCAAGGTGCTCATCAAGGAGATGCAGTCCCTGTGCCTCAACGTGGAGGTGCTGTCCTCGGACGGCATGTCCATCGAGATGCGCGACACCGACGAGGACGTCTTCCGCGCGGCGGAAGAGCTCGGCATCGACCTGTCCCGGCGCGAGCCGAGCAGCGTCGAAGAGGTCTGACGGGAGTCCGGCGGGGCCTCTCCACCAGAGGCCCCGCCGACCCCGCGACCCCCGTTTCAGACCACAGACTTACAACCCTGAGAGGGATTGACGCATAGTGCTCGACGTCAACTTCTTCGATGAGCTCCGGATCGGTCTGGCCACCGCTGACGACATCCGTCAGTGGAGCCACGGCGAGGTCAAGAAGCCAGAGACCATCAACTACCGCACCCTCAAGCCCGAGAAGGACGGACTCTTCTGCGAGAAGATCTTCGGTCCGACCCGGGACTGGGAGTGCTACTGCGGCAAGTACAAGCGCGTGCGCTTCAAGGGCATCATCTGCGAGCGCTGTGGCGTCGAGGTCACGCGCGCCAAGGTGCGCCGTGAGCGGATGGGCCACATCGAGCTTGCCGCTCCCGTCACGCACATCTGGTACTTCAAGGGTGTTCCGTCACGCCTTGGCTACCTGCTCGACCTCGCCCCGAAGGACCTGGAGAAGGTCATCTACTTCGCGGCGTACATGATCACGTACGTCGACGACGAGCGCCGCACGCGTGACCTGCCCTCGCTGGAGGCGCATGTCTCCGTCGAGCGGCAGCAGGTCGAGAACCGCCGGGACTCCGACCTGGAGGCCCGCGCCAAGAAGCTCGAGACCGACCTGGCCGAGCTCGAGGCCGAGGGCGCCAAGGCCGACGTACGCCGCAAGGTGCGCGAAGGCGCCGAGCGGGAGATGAAGCAGCTGCGCGACCGTGCGCAGCGCGAGATCGACCGTCTCGACGAGGTGTGGACCCGGTTCAAGAACCTCAAGGTCCAGGACCTCGAGGGCGACGAGCTGCTCTACCGCGAGCTGCGCGACCGCTTCGGCACGTACTTCGACGGTTCGATGGGTGCCGCGGCGCTGCAGAAGCGCCTGGAGTCCTTCGACCTCGACGAAGAGGCCGAGAAGCTCCGCGAGATCATCCGTACCGGCAAGGGCCAGAAGAAGACCCGTGCGCTCAAGCGCCTCAAGGTCGTCTCCGCGTTCCTGCAGACCAGCAACAGCCCCAAGGGCATGGTGCTGGACTGCGTGCCCGTCATCCCGCCGGACCTGCGTCCGATGGTGCAGCTGGACGGTGGCCGCTTCGCGACCTCCGACCTGAACGACCTGTACCGCCGTGTGATCAACCGCAACAACCGCCTGAAGCGCCTTCTCGACCTCGGTGCGCCCGAGATCATCGTGAACAACGAGAAGCGCATGCTCCAGGAGGCCGTGGACGCCCTCTTCGACAACGGTCGTCGTGGTCGCCCGGTCACCGGTCCCGGCAACCGTCCGCTGAAGTCCCTGAGCGACATGCTCAAGGGCAAGCAGGGTCGTTTCCGTCAGAACCTGCTCGGCAAGCGTGTGGACTACTCCGCGCGTTCCGTGATCGTCGTCGGTCCGCAGCTGAAGCTGCACCAGTGCGGTCTGCCGAAGGCGATGGCGCTGGAGCTCTTCAAGCCGTTCGTGATGAAGCGCCTGGTCGACCTCAACCACGCGCAGAACATCAAGAGCGCGAAGCGCATGGTCGAGCGCGGCCGCACGGTCGTGTACGACGTCCTCGAAGAGGTCATCGCCGAGCACCCGGTTCTGCTGAACCGTGCGCCCACCCTGCACCGCCTCGGCATCCAGGCCTTCGAGCCGCAGCTGGTCGAGGGCAAGGCCATCCAGATCCACCCGCTCGTCTGCACCGCGTTCAACGCGGACTTCGACGGTGACCAGATGGCCGTGCACCTTCCGCTGTCCGCGGAGGCGCAGGCCGAGGCCCGCATCCTGATGCTGTCCTCGAACAACATCCTCAAGCCCGCCGACGGCCGTCCGGTGACGATGCCGACCCAGGACATGGTCCTCGGTCTGTTCTTCCTCACCACCGACGGTGCGCTGCGCGACGTGAAGGGCGAGGAGCGTTCCTTCTCGTCCGTCGCCGAGGCGATCATGGCGTTCGACGCCGGCGAGCTCTCGCTGCAGTCGCGCGTGGACATCCGCTTCCCGGTGGGCACCATCCCGCCGCGCGGCTGGACCCCGCCGGCGCAGGAGGAGGGCGAGCCGGAGTGGCAGCAGGGTGACTCGTTCCGTCTGCGGACGACCCTGGGCCGCGCGCTCTTCAACGAGCTGCTGCCCGAGGACTACCCGTTCGTCGACTACGAGGTCGGCAAGAAGCAGCTCTCGGAGATCGTCAACGACCTCGCCGAGCGCTACCCCAAGGTCATCGTGGCGGCGACGCTCGACAACCTGAAGGCGTCCGGCTTCTTCTGGGCGACCCGTTCCGGCGTCACCGTGGCCATCTCCGACATCGTCGTTCCCGACGCGAAGCGTGCGATCGTCAAGGGCTACGAGGCGCTGGACGAGAAGGTCCAGAAGCAGTACGAGCGCGGTCTGATCACCAAGGAAGAGCGCACGCAGGAGCTCATCGCGATCTGGACCAAGGCGACCAACGAGGTTGCCGAGGCGATGAACGCGAACTTCCCGAAGACCAACCCGGTCTCGATGATGGTCAACTCGGGTGCCCGCGGAAACATGATGCAGATGCGTCAGATCGCCGGTATGCGTGGTCTGGTGTCGAACGCCAAGAACGAGACCATCCCGCGTCCGATCAAGGCCTCGTTCCGTGAGGGCCTGTCCGTGCTGGAGTACTTCATCTCCACCCACGGTGCCCGTAAGGGTCTGGCGGACACCGCCCTGCGTACCGCCGACTCGGGTTACCTCACCCGTCGTCTGGTGGACGTCTCGCAGGACGTCATCATCCGCGAGGAGGACTGCGGCACCGAGCGCGGTCTCAAGCTGGCCATCGCCGAGCGCGACGAGGCCGGTGTGCTGCGCAAGGCGGACAACGCCGAGACCAGCGTGTACGCGCGCTGCCTCGCCGAGGACATCGTCGTCGACGGCAAGGTGCTCGCCCCGGCGGGCGTCGACCTCGGTGACGTCCTCATCGACCAGCTGGTCAAGGCCGGCGTCGAGGAGGTCAAGACCCGCTCGGTCCTGACCTGCGAGTCCGCCGTCGGCACCTGCGCCATGTGCTACGGCCGTTCGCTGGCCACCGGCAAGCTGGTCGACATCGGTGAGGCGGTCGGCATCATCGCCGCCCAGTCCATCGGTGAGCCCGGTACCCAGCTGACGATGCGTACCTTCCACACCGGTGGTGTGGCCGGTGACGACATCACCCAGGGTCTGCCGCGTGTCGTCGAGCTCTTCGAGGCCCGTACCCCGAAGGGTGTCGCCCCGATCTCCGAGGCCTCCGGCCGCGTGCGGATCGAGGAGACCGAGAAGACCAAGAAGATCGTCATCACGCCGGATGACGGCAGCGACGAGACGGCGTTCCCGATCTCGAAGCGTTCCCGTCTGAAGGTCGAGGAGGGCGAGCACGTCGAGGTGGGCCAGCAGCTCACCGTGGGTACCCAGAACCCGCACGACGTGCTGCGCATCCTGGGCCAGCGTGCCGTCCAGGTCCACCTGGTGGCCGAGGTCCAGCGGGTGTACAACTCGCAGGGTGTGTCGATCCACGACAAGCACATCGAGATCATCATCCGGCAGATGCTCCGCCGCGTGACGATCATCGAGTCCGGCGACGCCGAGCTGCTGCCCGGCGAGCTGGTCGAGCGCTCGAAGTTCGAGACCGAGAACCGTCGTGTGGTGCAGGAGGGCGGTCACCCGGCCTCCGGTCGTCCGCAGCTCATGGGTATCACCAAGGCCTCGCTGGCCACGGAGTCCTGGCTGTCGGCGGCGTCCTTCCAGGAGACGACCAGGGTGCTGACGGACGCGGCGATCAACGCCAAGTCCGACTCCCTGATCGGCCTCAAGGAGAACGTCATCATCGGTAAGCTCATCCCGGCCGGTACGGGTCTGTCCCGCTACCGCAACATCCGGGTCGAGCCGACCGAGGAGGCCAAGGCCGCGATGTACTCGGCCGTCGGCTACGACGACATCGACTACTCGCCGTTCGGCACCGGCTCCGGCCAGGCCGTCCCGCTGGAGGACTACGACTACGGTCCGTACAACCAGTAAGGCGTACGTCTGAAGCACTGAAGGGCGGTCACCCGTGCGGGTGGCCGCCCTTCGGCGTGCCTGCGGCCGTACCCGCCGTGCTGGTGGCCCTGGGTGCCGCAGAGGGCCCCTGGCGGCCTCCACCGGGTCCGCGGCCCGCTCGCGGTCCCTCACGGCTTCCGCGTGCCGGAACCAGATGCGCTCGGGTGAGCGGGGAACCATCGCGGGACGCCGAGCGTAGGAGAATGATGGGAGGCAGTTTCGCCGAGCGGGGGAGGTGTCCGTGTCGTATCCGTCGCCATGGCAGCCGTGGCAGGGCCAGAGCAGTCCGCCGATGCTGGCCGCCCACGCGGACCGGGAGCGCACCGTCGACGTCCTCAGGGCGGGTTTCGCCGAGGGCCGTCTCCAGCAGCCGGAGTTCGAGCGGCGGGTGGCGCGGGCGTACGAGGCCCGCACGGTGGGGGAGCTGTCGCTGATCGTCGCCGACCTGCCGCAGGGCCCCGTCTCCGTGCAGCCGTCCGTCCCGCAGCCGTACGGCTATCCGGCGCAGATTCCGCGGACCTTCCTGGCCGCCCCGCCGCCGACGAACGGCAAGGCGGTCGGTGCCATGGTCTGCGGTGTCCTGACCACGATGACGATGGGGATCACCGGCATCCCCGCGGTGATCCTCGGGCACACGGCCAGAGCCGAGATCCGCCGCTCCGGGGAGGGCGGCGAGGGCTTCGCGATGGCCGGCCTCGTCCTGGGCTGGCTGTCGGTGGCGGGCTGGGCGCTCTTCCTGGCCATCGTGTTCCTGGCGGCGGTCGGCTAGCTGAATGAGTCCAAGGGGTGCCGTTGCGATCAGTGATCGTAGGCAGTGAGTGATCGCTTGACGGGCTGTCCAGTTTGGTCGTTGTGCCAGATCGCCACTGTGAGTGCGAGGATCCGGCACAAGACCCGGGCTGCACCCCTGCCGGGCTCTTGCCGCCGTGCCGTTCCAGGTTGAGCTGCCCCTTGAAGGTCTGATTGATCGACTCGATCACCTGCCGCAGCGGTTTGAACAGGTCAGGGATCCGGGGCGGTGCCCACTGCGGTGACTATGCGGCGCGGTCATTTCGCAGGGCCTGGGTGAGCCAGGGGTACATCGGGATCAGGTTCGGTACTACCTGCCAGCCGTTGACGATCCACACCATCTGCCAGTACCGGTCCACCCTGGGATCGTGCGCCTCTTCGAACTGCTGCGCCATCCAGTCCCGGAATTCCGTGTCCGGGGTGCGTGCGAACACCTCGGCGAAGCGGTGCACGAGGTCGTCGATGACAGGTGCGCCCCTGTCGCTGAGCGGGTCGATGCCCGCCCTCCTGGCCTCAGCCACCTTCTGACGGGTGAACTCCATCAGCTCCTCGCCGGCATCGCGCTCGATGTCGAGCGGGCGCCCGGCGGCGTGGCGTACGGCCGTCCGGCGCATCCGGGCACGGAAATCCTCGTCGCTGACCAGCTCCGCGAGTTCCACCCACGCGGCGACCTGCTCGCCGGTCGGATCATCGGGGAGGTCGGGAGTTGCAGCGCGAACCATGGCCACTGCGCCCGGGTCGGCATCCACTGTGCCGAAGGTGCCATCCATGAAATCGTCGATCAAACGTCGGCGTTCCTCGCCGGACAACTGCGTGAGCCTGTGCATGAGCTTGGTCTCCTCGGGACTGGACCCGCGGCCGGCCACGACTCGCAGAACGCTCCGACGCAGTTGCAGCATGCGAATCTGGACGTCCATGGCGTCGGCGTGCGCCGCGGCGACTTCCGCCACCGAGAGCTCGCGGTCCAGTACCCGTTGAATCGTGGGCAGGTCCATGCCCAGCTCGCGCAGTGTGCGGAGGAGTTCCAGACGAAGCAGTGCGTCGAGGTCGTAGAGCCGATAGCCGGCGGGACTACGGGTGGTCGGCGCTACCACCCCCGAATCGGAGTAGAACCGGATGGTCCTCACAGACAAGCCGGTCCGCCGGGAAAGCTCCCCGATCGAGTAGAGGGTCGTAACGTCCATGTCCCCCACTCTGCTGTCTCCAGTCACTGGAGACTCAAGGCCATTCCCCAGCGGGTCCCGACCGAGATGTCCTCCGAGTTACTGAAGCATGAGTCGCGTGATCCCCGCCGACCGCCCGGATGAACAGAAACGCCTTGCACGCGCGGGGCGAGCGATGGCAGCGGCACGCGACACCAGTCGCCGGCGGCCTACGGCTACGAGCCCTTGGACATCAGTCATCCAGCTGTTCCGTCCGGGGCGGAGCGGGCCCCGCCGGGCCCGGGCGGCTACGGAATGCCCAGCTCGAACATGACGTAGTGCGCGTACCACCCCGAGGCCACCGCCGCCGTGGTGAAGAACACCGCCAGGCTCGGCCATTTCAGCCGGCCCATCGCCGCCGCGGGGGCCAGCAGCAGCGGGAAGCAGGGCAGCAGATAGCGCGGGGTGTTGCCGAACATCTGCTGGGTGCCCAGCACGGTCACGATGCTCGCCAGGGTGTAGGCGACCAGGACCAGCGGTGGCTTCTTCCGCAGCATCAGCGCGATCAGGAACGGCAGCGCCAGCACCACCTGGACGGCGATGAGGTCGGGGACGGAGAAGGCGAACAGGTAGTTGTGGTGGCCGACGGCCGTGTTGCCCAGCACGTCGAGGCTGTAGGCACCGAAGTCGAAGAAGTGCGCCCAGCCCTCTCGCTGGAGTGTGAAGTACGCCGTCAGATCGCCCATGCCGAGGCCGACCCAGGCGACATAGGTGAGCAGGCCGAGCGGCGCGGCGACCATGGCGTACACCGGCCCCGCCACTCCGTGTTCCCGTCTGCTGTCGCGCCGGGCGAGGGTCACCAGCGCGGCGAGCCCGACCGCGCCGATCAGCGCGGCGGACGTGGGCCGGTTCAGCCCGGCCACGAAGGCGAGGAGCCCGGCCGCAAGCCAGCGGCCCTTCATCACGCTGTAGCAGCACCAGGCGGCGATGGCCACGAACAGGGACTCCGAGTACACCGCCCACTCGACGCCGGCGCCGGGTACGACCGCCCACAGACCGGCGGCGATCGTGCCGGCCCGCACGCCGGCGAGGGTGGAGACGACGGCGTAGATCCCGGCGGCGGCGACGAAGGACGCGAGCACCGAGACGAGGATCCCGGACCCGAACAGACCGAGTCCGGTGATTTCGGACACGCCCCGGATCAGCCCCGGGTAGAGCGGGAAGAAGGCGACGGAGTTCTGCTTGACCGTGAACAGTCCGCCCGGGTCGAGCCGTTCCAGGGGCCGCGGGTCGTAGCCCTTCTCGGCGACCTGGAGGTACCACCAGCCGTCCCAGGTGGCGAGCACGTCCCACCAGTGGGCGCCGCCGCCGAAGCGGGGCTCCTTCTCCCGGTAGTCGCCGGCGGCCTCCAGCAGAAACGCGAAGACGGTCAGCCCGACCAGCTTCGTCACGCCGTACAGGAGCAGCGGGGCACGGTACGGTCGTAGACCATCCGGCAGTGCGAGCCGCCGCGGTATCCGTGGCCGCTCCCGCTGTCCGTCCGGTTCGCCGGGCTCGTCGGGCATCGCGGAGTCCGTCGCCGCGTCGCTGCGGGCCGTGCTCATGACTGGGGTCCCCCCTCGGACGACCGGCCCGAGGCAGGCGCGCGACCGCTGTCCGGATGATTGTGAAGTGTGGTCATAAGATCGCAACAGCGTCGCACATGTGCGTCACAGCTTGGGGGAGGACGGGTGCCTGAAGCGCCGGACACCACGGCTGCGGTGACCGTCCTGTCGGTCGTCGTACCCATGTACAACGAGGAAGAGGTCCTTCCCGCGCTGGTCAGCAGGTTGCGCCCGGTCCTCGCCGGGCTGGGCGTCGGCTACGAGGTCGTCGCCGTCGACGACGGCAGCACCGACCGTACCGCCGAGCTGCTCGCCGCGTTCCGCCTCGGCTGGCCCGAGCTGCGCGTGATCGGCCTGCGCCGTAACTCCGGCCACCAGGCCGCCCTCACCGCGGGCCTGGACCGGGCGCACGGCGCGTACGTGGTGAGCCTGGACGCCGACCTCCAGGACCCGCCCGAGAAGATCCCCGAGATGCTGGAGCTGGCCCGCGCCGAGGGCCTCGACATCGTCTACGGCATCCGGGCCGACCGGGCCAGCGACACCGGCTTCAAGCGGTGGACCGCCGGCCTGTACTACCTGCTCGTGCGCCGCCTGGCCGGACCCTCCGTGCCCGCCCAGGCCGGGGACTTCCGGCTGCTCAGCCGGGCCGCCGTCGACGCGCTCAGGGCCCTGCCGGACCAGCAGCGTGTCTACCGCCTCCTGGTGCCCTGGCTCGGCTTCCCCAGCGGCCGGGTCACCTATGAGCGCGCCCCGCGCCCGGCCGGCCGCAGCAAGTACCCGCTGGGCCGGATGATCCGCCTCGCGGTGGACAGCGTCACCGGTTTCTCGGCGGCCCCGCTGCGCATCGCCACCTGGCTCGGCGGCTTCGCCTTCCTGGTCTGTCTGACCCTGATGGTCTACACGCTCAGCGCCCATGCCCTGGAGCACACCGTCCCGGGCTGGACGTCGCTGTTCACCGGCGTGCTGTTCATCGGCGCGGTCCAGCTGATCTGCGTGGGCCTGCTCGGCGAGTACGTGGGCCGCATCTATACGGCCGTGCAGAACCGGCCGACGTACTTCATCGGCCATGACACGGCGCAGGGGGAGGCGGGGAACGGCGTGGCCGGGCCCGGTGGCGGACATGACGCGGCTCACGCCGGGGCCGCGATTCCGCCGCCCGCGGAGGCCGGAACCCCGCTATCACAAGGGTCCTCGGGGGTGCGGACGTAAGCTCGGTGTGTCGGCGGCGGCGCCTTTGTTTTGACCGGAGTCATTGCGCTGGGTACGCTCAGACCTTGTGCCTGGGGTGTGCCCTGGCCCTCGTGCGTGCCTTCAACCGCACAGGGGTCTGAAAAGCGGCCACCGCAATCTGCGCCTCTTTCTGCCTCGCGGCGGAAGTCCGCGGGATTCGACACACCCGACCGCGTGGGTCGGCGACGTTCCAGGTTAGCTTCACATTCGGCACACAGAAACCGGAGAAGTAGTGCCTACGATCCAGCAGCTGGTCCGGAAGGGCCGGCAGGACAAGGTCGAGAAGAACAAGACGCCCGCACTCGAGGGTTCTCCTCAGCGTCGCGGCGTCTGCACGCGCGTGTTCACGACCACCCCGAAGAAGCCGAACTCGGCCCTGCGTAAGGTCGCGCGTGTGCGTCTGACCAGCGGGATCGAGGTCACTGCTTACATTCCGGGTGAGGGACACAACCTGCAGGAGCACTCCATCGTGCTCGTGCGTGGTGGCCGTGTGAAGGACCTGCCGGGTGTTCGCTACAAGATCATTCGCGGCTCCCTCGACACCCAGGGTGTCAAGAACCGCAAGCAGGCCCGCAGCCGCTACGGCGCCAAGAAGGAGAAGTAGAAAATGCCTCGTAAGGGCCCCGCCCCGAAGCGCCCGGTCATCATCGACCCGGTCTACGGTTCTCCTCTTGTCACGTCGCTCATCAACAAGGTGCTGCTGAACGGCAAGCGCTCCACCGCTGAGCGCATCGTCTACGGCGCCATGGAGGGCCTGCGCGAGAAGACCGGCAACGACCCGGTCATCACGCTCAAGCGCGCTCTCGAGAACATCAAGCCGACCATTGAGGTCAAGTCCCGCCGTGTCGGTGGCGCGACCTACCAGGTCCCGGTCGAGGTCAAGCCCGGCCGCGCGAGCACCCTGGCGCTCCGCTGGCTCGTCGGCTACTCCCGTGCCCGTCGCGAGAAGACCATGACCGAGCGTCTGCTCAACGAGCTGCTCGACGCTTCCAACGGCCTCGGCGCCGCTGTGAAGAAGCGCGAGGACACGCACAAGATGGCCGAGTCCAACAAGGCCTTCGCGCACTACCGCTGGTAGTCGCTACCCACATCGAGACCGAGAGAAGACGAAAGCCTTATGGCTACCACTTCACTTGACCTGGCCAAGGTCCGCAACATCGGGATCATGGCCCACATCGACGCGGGCAAGACGACCACCACCGAGCGGATCCTCTTCTACACCGGCGTCAGCTACAAGATCGGTGAGGTCCACGACGGCGCTGCCACCATGGACTGGATGGAGCAGGAGCAGGAGCGTGGCATCACGATCACCTCTGCTGCGACCACCTGTCACTGGCCGCTCGAGGACAACGACTACACGATCAACATCATCGACACCCCCGGGCACGTCGACTTCACCGTTGAGGTAGAGCGCTCGCTGCGCGTCCTCGACGGCGCTGTCACCGTGTTCGACGGTGTCGCGGGTGTCGAGCCGCAGTCCGAGACGGTGTGGCGTCAGGCCGACCGTTACGGCGTGCCGCGCATCTGCTTCGTCAACAAGCTCGACCGGACCGGCGCGGAGTTCCACCGCTGCGTCGACATGATCAAGGACCGGCTCGGTGCCGTTCCGATCATCATGCAGCTGCCGATCGGTGCCGAGATGGACTTCAAGGGCGTTGTGGACCTGGTCCGCATGAAGGCGCTCGTGTGGTCCGCCGAGGCGGCGAAGGGCGAGATGTACGACGTCGTCGACATCCCGGCCACGCACGCCGAGGCTGCCGAGGAGTACCGCGGCAAGCTGGTCGAGACCGTCGCCGAGCACGACGACGAGATCATGGAGCTGTTCCTGGAGGGCCAGGAGCCCACCGAGGAGCAGCTGTACGCCGCGATCCGTCGCGTCACCATCGCGTCCGGCAAGTCCGACGGCATCACGGTCACCCCGGTGTTCTGTGGCACCGCGTTCAAGAACAAGGGCGTCCAGCCCCTGCTCGACGCGGTCGTGCGCTACCTGCCGACCCCGCTCGACGTCGAGGCCATCGAGGGCCACGACGTCCGGGACGCCGAGGTCGTCGTCAAGCGCAAGCCGTCCGTCGACGAGCCGCTGTCCGCGCTGGCGTTCAAGATCATGAGCGACCCGCACCTGGGCAAGCTCACCTTCGTCCGGGTTTACTCGGGCCGCCTGGAGACCGGCACTGCGGTGCTGAACTCCGTCAAGGGCAAGAAGGAGCGCATCGGCAAGATCTACCGCATGCACGCGAACAAGCGTGAGGAGATCGATGCGGTGGGCGCCGGCGACATCGTCGCCGTGATGGGTCTGAAGCAGACCACGACCGGTGAGACGCTCTGCGATGACAAGAACCCGGTGATCCTGGAGTCCATGGACTTCCCGGCGCCCGTCATCCAGGTCGCCATCGAGCCCAAGTCCAAGGGTGACCAGGAGAAGCTGGGTGTCGCCATCCAGCGTCTCGCGGAGGAGGACCCCTCCTTCCACGTTCACTCGGACGAGGAGACGGGCCAGACCATCCTCGGCGGTATGGGCGAGCTGCACCTCGAGGTGCTGGTCGACCGTATGAAGCGCGAGTTCCGGGTCGAGGCCAACGTCGGCAAGCCGCAGGTGGCGTACCGCGAGACCATCCGCAAGACGGTCGACCGGCTCGACTACACGCACAAGAAGCAGACCGGTGGCACCGGCCAGTTCGCCAAGGTGCAGATCGCGATCGAGCCGATCACGGACGGCGACGCGTCGTACGAGTTCGTGAACAAGGTGACCGGTGGCCGTATCCCGAGGGAGTACATCCCTTCGGTGGACGCCGGTGCGCAGGAGGCCATGCAGTTCGGCATCCTCGCCGGTTACGAGATGACCGGCGTGCGCGTCATCCTGCTCGACGGTGGCTACCACGAGGTGGACTCCTCCGAGCTCGCCTTCAAGATCGCCGGTTCGCAGGCGTTCAAGGAGGCCGCGCGCAAGGCCAGCCCCGTGCTGCTCGAGCCGATGATGGCCGTCGAGGTCACCACGCCCGAGGACTACATGGGTGAGGTCATCGGCGACATCAACTCCCGCCGTGGCCAGATCCAGGCCATGGAGGAGCGTGCCGGCGCTCGCGTCGTGAAGGGCCTCGTGCCCCTTTCGGAGATGTTCGGCTACGTCGGCGACCTCCGCAGCAAGACCTCGGGTCGCGCAAGCTACTCGATGCAGTTCGACTCCTACGCCGAGGTTCCGCGGAACGTCGCCGAGGAGATCATCGCGAAGGCCAAGGGCGAGTAACGCACTCCGTTTTCACGCCGTAGGCTTGACTCCGGAGCCTCTGGGGGCAAACGGCCGCATTTGTGGCCGTTCGCCCCTGGGCCCGGGCATTCCAGCAAAGATCACCTGGCGCCGATGAAGTAGGCGTACCAGAACCACTCCCAGGAGGACCCCAGTGGCGAAGGCGAAGTTCGAGCGGACTAAGCCGCACGTCAACATCGGCACCATCGGTCACATCGACCACGGTAAGACGACCCTCACGGCCGCCATTACCAAGGTGCTGCACGACAAGTACCCGGACCTGAACGAGGCTTCGGCCTTCGACCAGATCGACAAGGCTCCCGAAGAGCGCCAGCGCGGTATCACCATCTCCATCGCGCACGTCGAGTACCAGACGGAGACGCGTCACTACGCGCACGTCGACTGCCCGGGTCACGCGGACTACATCAAGAACATGATCACCGGTGCGGCCCAGATGGACGGTGCCATCCTCGTGGTCGCCGCCACCGACGGCCCGATGCCGCAGACCAAGGAGCACGTGCTCCTGGCCCGCCAGGTCGGTGTCCCGTACATCGTCGTCGCCCTGAACAAGGCCGACATGGTGGACGACGAGGAGATCCTGGAGCTCGTCGAGCTCGAGGTCCGTGAGCTCCTCTCCGAGTACGAGTTCCCCGGCGACGACCTCCCGGTCGTCAAGGTGTCCGCTCTCAAGGCGCTTGAGGGCGACCCGGAGTGGGCCCAGAGCGTCCTCGACCTCATGCAGGCCGTCGACGAGTCGATCCCGCAGCCGGAGCGCGATGTCGACAAGCCGTTCCTCATGCCGATCGAGGACGTCTTCACGATCACCGGTCGCGGCACGGTCGTCACCGGCCGTATCGAGCGTGGTGTCCTGAAGGTCAACGAGACCGTCGACATCATCGGCATCAAGACCGAGAAGACCACCACCACGGTCACCGGTATCGAGATGTTCCGCAAGCTGCTCGACGAGGGCCAGGCCGGTGAGAACGTCGGTCTGCTGCTTCGCGGCATCAAGCGCGAGGACGTCGAGCGCGGCCAGGTCATCATCAAGCCGGGTTCGGTCACCCCGCACACCGAGTTCGAGGCGCAGGCGTACATCCTGTCCAAGGACGAGGGCGGCCGTCACACGCCGTTCTTCAACAACTACCGCCCGCAGTTCTACTTCCGTACGACGGACGTGACCGGCGTCGTGACCCTCCCCGAGGGCACCGAGATGGTCATGCCGGGCGACAACACCGAGATGACGGTGGCGCTGATCCAGCCCATCGCCATGGAGGAGGGCCTGAAGTTCGCCATCCGTGAGGGTGGCCGGACCGTGGGCGCCGGCCAGGTCATCAAGATCACCAAGTGATCTCGACCTGGTAGCTCCGACTGCGAGCACCTGAGAGGGCCCGTACGACTTCGGTCGTACGGGCCCTTTCGCGCGCCCGGTGCGCTGCTCGATGTGCGACAGATGAACCAGGGCAAACGTTCTGGTCCGTGACCTCTGAGCCGCTGATCACGGCCGCAGCCTGATACGTCGGACCCCCGACGAGGATGACTGGCTTGTCTCTCATACGCGG
The DNA here is from genome assembly GCF_033794725.1 of Streptomyces sp. ID05-39B. Lineage (NCBI taxonomy): Bacteria > Bacillati > Actinomycetota > Actinomycetes > Kitasatosporales > Streptomycetaceae > Streptomyces > Streptomyces sp. ID05-39B. Next base: position 20,757 of record NZ_JARGEF010000054.1, read on the forward strand.
CGCGCAGCCGCTTCCCCCGCTCGTGCTGGTAGCTGCGGTCATCACCGGGTTCCTGGTGCTGAGCTGGGCGGTGCACCGGCTGGTGGAGCGGCCGTTGGCGGGGGCGGTGAAGCGGGGGCTGGAGACGGCGTTCTCGCGGGCGGCCCGGGGTGGGAGCCAGGCCCTGTCGTCCCCGTCCCGTCGTTGCGCCCGGAGGGCGGCAGCGGGGAATCGTCGGCAGCGGGGAATCGCCAGACAGCCCTGGCCAGTGCCTGTCGTCCCCCTTTCCCGTCGGCCGCGTCAGGCCGCGAGCAGCACGGCGGCCAGGAGCAGGAACGCCACCGGGAACGTCGCGATCGCCAGTGCGGCGCAGGCTGCCACCACGCGCGGCGTCCGCAGGTAGCGACGGTGGGGGAGGGCCCAGGCCACGCTGAGCAGGGCCAGGGGCGTATGGATCCAGCCTCCGAACTGATCCATGGCCCCGTGGGACCGGATCAGCCCGTACTCCAGCCAGAGCAGCGGCAGACCCAGCAGGGAAGCGATGAGCGGGGCCTTCCACCAGGTCGGGTGAGGGGCGTCGAGGCGGGTCGCTCCGGTCGGGTTCGTCACGGGTCTGATTGCAGCAGGGGCCTGTGGTCCGGAGCATCGGGGCGCGTACTCATGTCCGCCGTCTTCTGTTCCTGAGTAGCAGTGGCAGTTCCTGGATGCGGATCAGGATCTCCCCGGGAAGTCTCCCCACGGCGCCTGCCACAGCGTCTCCGCAGCGTGCCCGCAGTTCCTGACGGTCCCTCCGATCGCGCCTGAGCGACGCGCTACGGTACATGCCAACCGGGCAACGCAGATGCGTAGTTCGGCATCGACGTTTGCAGTGACAACGGGGACGGACAACGGGGAGACGTGCATGGCGTGGGACGAGTGGGAGTTGGCTGAATCACGTACCGCTGGATCCGGGCGGCAGCGGCACGTTGGTGGTCGAACCAACCGGCTTGGTCCAAGGCCGCCCGGGACGTGGCCTCGCTCCGTGAAGACATCAGCAAGGCGATGGTCAAGCTGACGGACGGCCAGAAAGGCATCGGCGAGGACGCCGGCTGCCTGACCGCCGGGGCACAGAGGGACATCTACGGCTCGTGGGAGACGTACGTCAAGAACGTGAGCGGACGCTGTGGAAAGCTCTCCGGTGCGCTGGAGAAGGCGCATAGGCGCCGGTGATGGCAGGACTCTGGAGCAGATATCGGGACAGGCGTGCCGGTACCAGGTACCCGGACAGCGGGATCGGTCCGCTGTCCGTCGCCGAGGTTCGTGACGCGCTGTTCGCGGTCGGCGCGTCCGGTGTGCCGTTCCTGGTGCGAGCCGCGCTTTTCGAGGAGAAAGCCGATCTGGTGGCCGAGTGGCAGGTTCCGGAGCTGCGCCTGCGGCTCCGGACGCGGATGCGGCTGGTGCCGGAGAGCCATGAGGTGCGCGCTCTCGACGAGCGGTGGGACCGGTCGCCCGAGAGCGGCGGCAAGCGGTACGGGCGGGGTCCTGCGACCAGGGTCGCCCGGCAGTGGACCTACGAGCGAGGACCCGACGGGCGCAGACGTAGGGTCGAGACGTTTCGCTTCGACTCACGGGACATGCGTGACCCCCTGGTGAAGGTGGTCCTCGATGCGGGGTGGACCTGGCGCGGTGTGCTGGTCAAGTGGTGAGCGGTGGGCCCGGGGAGAGCCTCCCCGCCGCCGGCACTCGGCGGATCGTGTGCAGCCGGTGGACGCCCTACCCGTTCCTCGGTGGCCAGTTCCCCGCGGCGCGCATCTCCATGTACGTCGCCACCGCAGGGAACGTCGGGGCGAAGTGGGCAGGCGTTCCGTCGTGGGGGACGACCACGACGGACGAGAAGGGAGCCTGGGTGGAGTCGCCCGTCTCGATGTGCTCCCTGAAGTCGAAGCGCACGGTCCGGCCGTAGGTGAAGTCGACGACCGTGTCGGGGAGCACCACCACGGAGTCGGCGCGGTCCGGGTGAGCCCGGGACTTGAGGAAGGCTGCGGCCGCCGCGGCCGCTTCGTCTCGAGTCAGCATGCACAAGATCGTAAAGGGACCGGTCAGCCGCTCGCTGAAGATCCACGGACCACCACCGGACCGCCATCGGACCGTGCCCGGACCCCTCACGGGACCGGGTCCGAGCGGCGGGCCGTCGCGCCGAGCGTTTGACCTGCGTCACGTCCGGGGTATTGTCTCCGGCTCGATTGGCGGAGGGGCTGCCCCATATGGCAGACTGACCTGGTTGCTCGGTCGAGTGTTGATGCTGCGCGCCTCCCGCCGGGAGGACTGGAAGCGAGTCCCACAGTACTCGTCGCCCTAACTGCCTCACGGCAGCGCTGGGGCGGACGTACGGGAATCTTCCGGGAAGCGTGGGCGCGACACCGATCAGGCACCCGGTGGGCCTTCCGTCCTCGGTCTGCGGTTCCGGTAGGGCCGTGCGCATTCCCCGCAGGGATGTTCGAACGTGGGACATCCGTGTCAGCGGGGGAGCGACACACCCGACCGCGTGGGTCGGAGGAACGGGTAAGGGGCCGACCAGGTCCAGAGCGTTAGAAGAGACAGGACTACTGAGTAGCCATGGCGGGACAGAAGATCCGCATCCGGCTCAAGGCCTACGACCACGAGGTCATCGACAGCTCGGCGAAGAAGATCGTCGAGACGGTGACGCGTACTGGTGCGTCGGTCGCGGGCCCGGTGCCGCTGCCCACTGAGAAGAACGTGTACTGCGTCATCAAGTCGCCGCACAAGTACAAGGACTCGCGCGAGCACTTCGAGATGCGCACGCACAAGCGCCTGATCGACATCCTCGACCCGACGCCCAAGACCGTTGACTCTCTGATGCGACTCGACCTCCCGGCCGGTGTCGACATCGAGATCAAGCTCTGAGGCCGGTGATCTGAAGATGACGAAGCAGATCAAGGGCATCCTGGGCGAGAAGCTCGGCATGACGCAGGTGTGGGACGAGAACAACCGTGTTGTTCCCGTCACCGTCGTCAAGGCCGGACCCAACGTCGTGACCCAGGTCCGTACGAACGACGCCGACGGCTACGAGTCGGTCCAGATCGCCTTCGGCGAGATCGACCCTCGCAAGGTGAACAAGCCCCTCAAGGGCCACTTCGCCAAGGCCGACGTCACTCCCCGCCGCCACCTCGTCGAGATCCGTACCGCTGACGCCAGCGAGTACACCCTCGGCCAGGAGATCACCGCTGAGGTGTTCGAGGCCGGCATCAAGGTCGACGTGACCGGCAAGAGCAAGGGCAAGGGCTTCGCCGGTGTCATGAAGCGTCACAACTTCCGTGGCCTCGGCGCCGGACACGGTGTCCAGCGCAAGCACCGCTCCCCCGGTTCCATCGGTGGCTGCGCCACCCCGGGCCGCGTGTTCAAGGGCCTCCGCATGGCGGGTCGCATGGGCAACGAGCGTGTCACCACCCAGAACCTGACCGTCCACGCCGTTGACGCGGAGAAGGGTCTGCTGCTCATCAAGGGCGCGGTTCCCGGTCCGAACGGCGGCCTCGTCCTGGTCCGCACCGCGGCCAAGGGGGCCTGAGGTAACCGATGAGCACTGTTGACATCCTTTCGCCTGCAGGCGAGAAGACCGGAAGCGTCGAGCTCCCCGCGGAGATCTTCGGCGTGGAGAAGATCAGCATCCCGCTGATCCACCAGGTCGTCGTCGCGCAGAACGCTGCTGCCCGTCAGGGCACGCACAAGACCAAGCGCCGCGGTGAAGTCCGTGGTGGCGGTAAGAAGCCGTACCGCCAGAAGGGCACCGGCCGCGCCCGCCAGGGCTCGACCCGCGCGCCGCAGTTCGCCGGCGGTGGCGTCGTCCACGGCCCGCAGCCGCGTGACTACTCGCAGCGAACCCCGAAGAAGATGAAGGCTGCCGCTCTGCGTCACGCCCTCACCGACCGGGCCCGCCACAACCGGATCCACGTCGTCACCGGCGTGATCGAGGGCGAGACTCCGTCCACGAAGTCCGCTCGGACGCTGTTCGGCAAGATCTCGGAGCGTAAGAACGTGCTCCTGGTCATCGACCGCTCCGACGAGGCCGCGTGGCTGTCCGCCCGCAACCTGCCCCAGGTGCACATCCTGGAGCCGGGCCAGCTGAACACGTACGACGTGATCGTCTCGGACGACGTGGTCTTCACCCAGGCCGCTCTCGAGTCCTTCGTCGCCGGCCCGAAGGCCAACGACACCGAAGGGAGTGACGCCTGATGGCTACGCGTCACCCGAGCATCGCCCCCAAGGCTGCGAAGGCCGCCAAGGCCGCGCGTCTCGCGAAGGCCCGCCGCCACGCCGCCGAGGGCAAGAACACCGTCGTCACCGCGCCCAGCAAGGCGTACACGGACCACCGTGACGTGCTGCTGAAGCCGGTCGTGTCGGAGAAGAGCTACGCGCTTCTCGACGAGAACAAGTACACGTTCATCGTCGACCCGAACGCCAACAAGACCCAGATCAAGCAGGCCGTCCAGGCGGTCTTCTCGGTCAAGGTCACCGGGGTCAACACGATCAACCGCCAGGGCAAGCGCAAGCGCACCAAGACCGGTTTCGGTCAGCGCGCTGCGACCAAGCGCGCGATCGTGACCCTCGCTGAGGGCGACCGTATCGACATCTTCGGCGGTCCGACCGCGTAAGCGGGTCGGATCGTCCGATATCGGACGAGGACTGAGAAATGGGAATCCGCAAGTACAAGCCGACTACGCCGGGCCGTCGTGGCTCCAGCGTCGCCGACTTCGTCGAGGTCACGCGGTCCACGCCGGAGAAGTCGCTGGTCCGCCCGCTGCACAGCAAGGGCGGCCGTAACAACGCCGGTCGTGTGACCGTTCGCCACCAGGGTGGCGGACACAAGCGCGCCTACCGAGTGATCGACTTCCGTCGTCACGACAAGGACGGCGTGCCGGCGAAGGTCGCGCACATCGAGTACGACCCCAACCGCACCGCGCGCATCGCGCTGCTGCACTACGTGGACGGCGAGAAGCGCTACATCCTCGCCCCGCGCAACCTGCAGCAGGGTGACCGCGTCGAGAACGGTCCCGGGGCCGACATCAAGCCGGGCAACAACCTGGCGCTCCGCAACATCCCGGTCGGTACCACGATCCACGCGATCGAGATCCGTCCGGGTGGCGGCGCCAAGTTCGCCCGCTCCGCCGGTGCCTCGGTGCAGCTGCTCGCGAAGGAGGGCACCATGGCCCACCTCCGCATGCCCTCCGGTGAGATCCGCCTGGTCGACCAGCGCTGCCGCGCCACGGTCGGCGAGGTCGGCAACGCCGAGCAGAGCAACATCAACTGGGGTAAGGCCGGACGCAAGCGCTGGCTGGGCGTTCGCCCGTCCGTCCGCGGTGTGGCGATGAACCCGGTTGACCACCCGCACGGTGGTGGTGAGGGCAAGACCTCCGGTGGTCGCCACCCGGTCTCCCCGTGGGGTCAGAAGGAGGGTCGTACTCGTTCGCCGAAGAAGGCATCGAACAAGTACATCGTCCGCCGCCGCAAGACGAACAAGAAGCGCTAGGAGCGGGTTTAGATGCCGCGCAGTCTCAAGAAGGGGCCCTTCGTCGACGACCACCTCATCAAGAAGGTGGACGTACAGAACGAAGCCGGTTCCAAGAACGTCATCAAGACCTGGTCCCGTCGCTCGATGATCATCCCGGCCATGCTCGGCCACACGATCGCGGTGCACAACGGCAAGACCCACATTCCGGTGTTTGTCACCGAGTCGATGGTCGGCCACAAGCTCGGCGAGTTCTCGCCGACGCGCACCTTCCGGGGTCACGTCAAGGACGACCGGAAGTCGAAGCGCCGCTAACGCGGGGTGGAATCGACCATGACAGACACTGGAAGGACAACCATGGAAGCCAGGGCCCAGGCGCGGTACATCCGCGTTACGCCCATGAAGGCCCGCCGCGTGGTGGACCTTATCCGTGGCATGGATGCCACGGAGGCTCAGGCGGTCCTGCGTTTCGCCCCGCAGGCCGCGAGCGTGCCGGTCGGCAAGGTGCTTGACAGCGCCATTGCCAACGCCGCGCACAACTACGACCACACCGATGTCGACAGCCTTGTCATCTCCGAGGCCTACGTCGACGAGGGTCCGACCCTGAAGCGGTTCCGTCCGCGTGCCCAGGGCCGCGCCTACCGGATCCGCAAGCGGACCAGCCACATCACCGTGGTCGTCAGCAGCAAGGAAGGAACCCGGTAATGGGCCAGAAGGTTAACCCGCATGGGTTCCGGCTCGGCATCACCACGGACTTCAAGTCCCGTTGGTACGCCGACAAGCTGTACAAGGACTACGTCAAGGAAGACGTCGCCATCCGTCGGATGATGACGTCCGGCATGGAGCGCGCCGGTATCTCCAAGGTGGAGATCGAGCGCACCCGTGACCGCGTGCGTGTGGACATCCACACCGCTCGTCCGGGCATCGTCATCGGCCGCCGTGGCGCCGAGGCCGACCGCATCCGCGGCGACCTCGAGAAGCTCACGGGCAAGCAGGTCCAGCTGAACATCCTCGAGGTCAAGAACCCCGAGACCGATGCCCAGCTGGTCGCCCAGGCCGTTGCCGAGCAGCTCTCCTCCCGCGTCTCCTTCCGCCGCGCCATGCGTAAGAGCATGCAGTCGGCGATGAAGGCCGGCGCCAAGGGCATCAAGATCCAGTGCGGTGGCCGCCTCGGCGGCGCCGAGATGTCCCGCTCGGAGTTCTACCGCGAGGGCCGTGTGCCCCTGCACACGCTCCGCGCGAACGTGGACTACGGCTTCTTCGAGGCCAAGACGACCTTCGGCCGCATCGGTGTGAAGGTCTGGATCTACAAGGGCGACGTCAAGAACATCGCCGAGGTCCGTGCCGAGAACGCCGCAGCCCGCGCCGGCAACCGCCCGGCCCGTGGCGGTGGCGGCGGCGCCGACCGTCCGGCCCGTGGTGGCCGTGGCGGCGGCGGTGGCGAGCGACGCGGTCGCAAGCCGCAGCAGGCTGCCGGTGCCGAGGCCCCCAAGGCCGAGGCTCCTGCCGCCGCTCCGGTCGAGGCACCGTCCTCTTCTACCGGCGGAACGGAGGCCTGACCGAAATGCTGATCCCCCGTAGGGTCAAGCACCGCAAGCAGCACCACCCGAAGCGCCGCGGTCAGGCCAAGGGTGGTACGACGGTCGCGTTCGGCGAGTACGGCATCCAGGCCCTCACGCCGGCGTACGTGACCAACCGCCAGATCGAGGCGGCTCGTATCGCGATGACCCGCCACATCAAGCGTGGCGGCAAGGTCTGGATCAACATCTACCCGGACCGCCCGCTCACCAAGAAGCCGGCCGAGACCCGCATGGGTTCCGGTAAGGGTTCGCCCGAGTGGTGGATCGCGAACGTGCACCCGGGCCGGGTCATGTTCGAGCTGTCCTACCCCAACGAAAAGATCGCCCGTGAGGCCCTCACTCGCGCAGCCCACAAGCTGCCGATGAAGTGCCGGATCGTCAAGCGCGAGGCAGGTGAAGCGTGATGTCGGCCGGTACCAAGGCGTCCGAGCTGCGCGAACTGGGTGACGAGGAGCTTCTCGCGAAGCTCCGCGAAGCCAAGGAAGAGCTGTTCAACCTCCGCTTCCAGGCGGCGACGGGTCAGCTCGAGAACCACGGTCGGCTCAAGGCCGTCCGCAAGGACATCGCGCGGATCTACACCCTGATGCGTGAGCGCGAGCTGGGCATCGAGACGGTGGAGAGCGCCTGATGAGTGAGAACAACGTGACTGAGCAGACTGCAGAGGCCCGCGGCTTCCGCAAGACCCGTGAGGGTCTCGTCGTCAGCGACAAGATGGACAAGACCGTCGTCGTCGCCGTCGAGGACCGCGTCAAGCACGCGCTGTACGGCAAGGTCATCCGCCGTACGAACAAGCTCAAGGCTCACGACGAGCAGAACGCTGCCGGCGTCGGCGACCGTGTCCTCCTCATGGAGACGCGTCCGCTGTCCGCCACGAAGCGCTGGCGCGTCGTCGAGATCCTCGAGAAGGCCAAGTAGGCAATTCGCGCAAGCGAATTCCATAAGTGCGCCTGCGGAGTAATCTCGCAGGTCAGTTCCGCCAGGCTCCGGGGGCCGTTGAAGGACGGCCCCCGGGGAACCGGCAGACAAACAGGAGATAGACGTGATCCAGCAGGAGTCGCGACTGCGTGTCGCCGACAACACTGGTGCGAAGGAAATCCTTTGCATCCGTGTGCTCGGTGGCTCCGGTCGCCGCTACGCGGGCATCGGTGACGTCATCGTCGCCACCGTCAAGGACGCGATCCCCGGTGGCAACGTGAAGAAGGGTGACGTCGTCAAGGCGGTCATCGTTCGCACCGTCAAGGAACGCCGCCGTCCGGACGGCTCGTACATCCGCTTCGACGAGAACGCCGCCGTCATTCTGAAGAACGACGGCGACCCTCGCGGCACCCGTATCTTCGGCCCGGTCGGCCGTGAGCTGCGCGAGAAGAAGTTCATGAAGATCATCTCGCTCGCGCCGGAGGTGCTGTAAGCATGAAGATCAAGAAGGGCGACCTGGTCCAGGTCATCACCGGTAAGGACAGGGGCAAGCAGGGCAAGGTCATCGCGGCCTTCCCCCGTGAGGACCGTGTCCTGGTCGAGGGTGTCAACCGGGTCAAGAAGCACACCAAGGCCGGCCCCACCGCCAGCGGTTCCCAGGCCGGCGGCATCGTGACCACCGAAGCCCCCATCCACGTGTCCAACGTTCAGTTGGTCGTGGAGAAGGACGGCAACAAGGTTGTCACGCGTGTCGGTTACCGCTTCGACGACGAGGGCAACAAGATCCGCGTTGCCAAGCGGACGGGTGAGGACATCTGATGGCTACCACCACCACTCCGCGTCTCAAGACGAAGTACCGCGAAGAGATCGCGGGCAAGCTGCGTGACGAGTTCCAGTACGAGAACGTCATGCAGATCCCCGGCCTCGTCAAGATCGTGGTCAACATGGGTGTCGGTGACGCCGCCCGTGACTCGAAGCTCATGGACGGTGCCGTCCGTGACCTGACCACCATCACCGGTCAGAAGCCGGCCATCACCAAGGCCCGCAAGTCCATCGCGCAGTTCAAGCTGCGCGAGGGTCAGCCGATCGGTGCTCACGTCACGCTCCGTGGCGACCGCATGTGGGAGTTCCTGGACCGCACCCTGTCGCTTGCGCTTCCGCGCATCCGCGACTTCCGCGGTCTGTCCCCCAAGCAGTTCGACGGCCGTGGCAACTACACCTTCGGTCTCACGGAGCAGGTCATGTTCCACGAGATCGACCAGGACAAGATCGACCGCGTCCGGGGTATGGACATCACCGTGGTCACCACGGCGACCAACGACGCTGAGGGCCGTGCGCTCCTTCGTCACCTCGGCTTCCCCTTCAAGGAGGCGTGAGCGAGATGGCGAAGAAGGCTCTGATTGCCAAGGCTGCTCGTAAGCCCAAGTTCGGAGTACGCGGCTACACGCGCTGCCAGCGCTGCGGCCGTCCGCACTCCGTGTACCGCAAGTTCGGCCTGTGCCGCGTGTGCCTTCGTGAGATGGCTCACCGTGGCGAGCTGCCGGGCGTGACCAAGAGCTCCTGGTAATCCCGTAATTCGGGATTCCTGAGCTCTCGGTAAGTAAAGGGCAGTGTCAGGTGCCCTCCCCTTCATGCCGTAGGCTAGGAGGGTTGGGCGCCTGACGCCCGTACGACTTACTACGCCGTAGGTCCACCGCGCCGCACCCGTCCCGTCTCGGATCGGGGAGAGGGATGGCGCACCAGGAAACCCCGGCGAGAGAGGCCACAGGCCAACTCATGACCATGACTGATCCGATCGCAGACATGCTGACGCGTCTGCGGAACGCGAACTCGGCGTACCACGACTCCGTGACGATGCCGGCATCGAAGATCAAGTCTCACATCGCGGAGATCCTCCAGCAGGAGGGCTTCATCACGGGCTGGAAGATCGAGGACGCCGAGGTGGGTAAGAACCTCACCCTCGAGCTGAAGTTCGGTCCCAACCGTGAGCGCTCCATCGCGGGCATCAAGCGGATCTCCAAGCCCGGTCTCCGGGTTTACGCGAAGTCCACCTCCCTGCCCAAGGTGCTGGGCGGCCTCGGCGTGGCGATCATCTCCACGTCGCACGGTCTCCTCACCGACAAGCAGGCCGGCAAGAAGGGCGTAGGCGGAGAAGTTCTCGCCTACGTCTGGTAGCGGAAGGGAACGGAGGAAACAGCTATGTCGCGCATTGGCAAGCTCCCTATCACGGTTCCCGCCGGCGTGGACGTCACCATCGACGGCCAGACGGTTTCGGTCAAGGGCCCCAAGGGCTCGCTGACCCACACCGTCGTTGCGCCGATCGAGATCGCCAAGGGTGAGGACGGCGTTCTGAACGTCACCCGCCCCAACGACGAGCGTCAGAGCAAGGCCCTGCACGGCCTGTCCCGCACGCTGGTGGCGAACATGATCACCGGCGTGACCCAGGGTTACGTGAAGAAGCTCGAAATCAGTGGTGTCGGTTACCGCGTGACCGCCAAGGGCTCGAACCTCGAGTTCGCGCTCGGTTACAGCCACCCGATCACCGTCGAAGCCCCCGAGGGAATCACCTTCAAGGTGGAGAACCCGACCCGTTTCCAGGTCGAGGGCATCGACAAGCAGAAGGTCGGCGAGGTTGCGGCCAACATCCGCAAGCTGCGCAAGCCCGACCCGTACAAGGCCAAGGGTGTCAAGTACGAGGGCGAAGTCATCCGCCGCAAGGTCGGAAAGGCGGGTAAGTAAGCCATGGCATACGGGCAGAAGATCCTGAAGGGCGACGCCTACAAGCGCGCCGCGATCAAGCGCCGTCACATCCGGATCCGCAAGCGGATCGCCGGTACGTCGGAGCGCCCGCGTCTGGTCGTCACTCGCTCCAACCGCCACATCGTGGCGCAGGTGATCGACGACCTGAAGGGCCACACCCTGGCTTCGGCGTCCACACTGGACACGTCGATCCGCGGTGCGGAGGGCGACAAGTCGGCGCAGGCCAAGCAGGTCGGCGCCCTGGTCGCGGAGCGTGCCAAGGCCGCCGGTGTCGAGGCCGTCGTTTTCGACCGTGGTGGTAACCAGTACGCCGGGCGCATTGCCGCTCTGGCGGACGCAGCCCGCGAGGCCGGACTCAAGTTCTGAGTCCTGGTTCCGTAGCTAGCGGAGACAGAGAGAGGTAATTCCAATGGCTGGACCCCAGCGCCGCGGTGGCGGTGCCGGTGGCGGCGAGCGGCGGGACCGGAAGGGCCGTGACGGTGGCGCATCTGCCGCCGAGAAGACCGCGTACGTTGAGCGCGTCGTCGCGATCAACCGCGTCGCCAAGGTAGTGAAGGGTGGTCGTCGCTTCAGCTTCACCGCGCTGGTCGTGGTGGGCGATGGTGACGGTACCGTCGGTGTCGGTTACGGCAAGGCCAAGGAGGTGCCGGCCGCCATCGCCAAGGGTGTTGAGGAGGCCAAGAAGCACTTCTTCAAGGTCCCCCGTATCCAGGGCACCATCCCGCACCCGATCACGGGTGAGAAGGCGGCGGGCGTCGTCCTGCTCAAGCCGGCGTCCCCCGGTACCGGCGTTATCGCCGGTGGCCCGGTGCGTGCCGTGCTCGAGTGCGCCGGCGTTCACGACATCCTGTCGAAGTCGCTCGGTTCGTCGAACGCGATCAACATCGTGCACGCCACCGTGGCGGCCCTGAAGGGCCTGCAGCGTCCCGAGGAGATCGCGGCTCGCCGTGGTCTGCCGCTCGAGGACGTCGCTCCCGCGGCTCTGCTGCGTGCGCGTGCCGGGGCTGGTGCTGCGTAATGGCTCAGCTCAAGATCACGCAGACGAAGTCGTACATCGGCAGCAAGCAGAACCACCGTGACACCCTGCGTTCGCTCGGGCTCAAGCGCCTGAACGACGTGGTCGTCAAGGAGGACCGCCCCGAGTTCCGCGGAATGGTGCACACCGTCCGCCACCTCGTGACGGTCGAGGAGGTCGACTGATCATGGCGGAAAACAACCCGCTCAAGATCCACAACCTCCGTCCCGCCCCGGGCGCCAAGACCGCCAAGACCCGTGTGGGTCGTGGTGAGGCGTCGAAGGGTAAGACGGCCGGTCGTGGTACCAAGGGCACGAAGGCTCGTTACCAGGTTCCGGCGCGCTTCGAGGGTGGGCAGATGCCCCTCCACATGCGCCTTCCGAAGCTCAAGGGCTTCCGGAACCCGTTCAAGGTCGCGTTCCAGGTCGTGAACCTCGACAAGCTGGCGGAGCTGTACCCGGAGGGTGGCGAGGTCACCGTCGAGGGTCTCGTCGCCAAGGGTGCCGTTCGCAAGAACAGCCTCGTCAAGGTCCTCGGCCAGGGCGAGATCTCCGTGGCGCTCCAGGTGACGGTCGACGCCGTCTCCGGGTCCGCCAAGGAGAAGATCACCGCCGCCGGCGGTACCGTCACCGAGCTCGTCTGAACACCACAGGCGCCTCGATGACCTGAGCGATCCCGACCGGGGATACCCCACAAAAGGGGTATCCCCGGTTGGTCGTTCCTAGGGCGCAGTGTCGCCGGTAAGGTGGCCTGCACTGCCCTCTTTCACAAGGTGCTTCCGATGGGGCACCTTGGGCGGCAGTCGACCGTTACACATGTCGTCGTTCTTATTGGAACCTCAACACCGTCACCCTTGACGCAGACGCGCGGGGGTCGCAGGAGGCACCGTGCTCACCGCGTTCGCCCGGGCGTTCAAGACGCCCGACCTGCGCAACAAGCTGCTCTTCACGCTCGGCATCATCGTGGTCTACCGGGTCGGCACCCATGTCCCGATCCCAGGTGTCGACTACAAGAGCGTCCAGACCTGCGTGGACGAGGCATCCGGCAACCAGGGCCTCTTCGGTCTGGTCAACATGTTCAGTGGCGGCGCGCTGCTGCAGATCACGATCTTCGCGCTGGGCATCATGCCGTACATCACGGCGAGCATCATCCTTCAGCTGCTGACCGTGGTCATTCCACGTCTGGAAGCGCTCAAGAAGGAGGGCCAGTCCGGTACGGCGAAGATCACCCAGTACACCCGGTACCTCACCGTGGCGCTCGCCATTCTTCAGGGCACCGGCCTGGTGGCCACCGCCCGTAGCGGCGCGCTGTTCTCGGGTTGCTCGGTGGCCGGCCAGATCGTCCCCGACCGCGCGATCTTCACCACCATCACCATGGTCATCTGCATGACCGCCGGCACGGCCGCCGTCATGTGGCTCGGTGAGCTGATCACCGACCGCGGCATCGGCAACGGCATGTCGATCCTGATGTTCATCTCGATCGCCGCGACCTTCCCCTCCGCGCTGTGGGCCATCAAGAAGCAGGGCACGCTGGCCGGCGGCTGGATCGAGTTCGGCACGGTCATCCTCGTCGGCCTCGTCATGGTCGGCCTGGTCGTCTTCGTCGAGCAGGCCCAGCGCCGCATCCCCGTGCAGTACGCGAAGCGCATGATCGGCCGCCGGTCCTACGGCGGTACCTCGACGTACATCCCGCTGAAGGTGAACCAGGCCGGTGTGATCCCGGTCATCTTCGCCTCGTCGCTGCTCTACATTCCGGCGCTGATCGTCCAGTTCTCCAATTCGCAGGCAGGCTGGGCGACCTGGATCACACAGAACCTGGCCGACACGGCGGCGCCCGCGCACATCACTCTCTACTTCTTCCTGATTGTCTTCTTCGCGTTCTTCTACGTGGCCATTTCCTTCAACCCCGAGGAAGTAGCCGACAACATGAAGAAGTATGGTGGCTTCATCCCGGGCATCCGGGCTGGCCGACCGACCGCTGAGTACCTGAGTTACGTACTCAACCGGATCACCTGGCCGGGTTCGCTGTATCTGGGGCTTATCGCTCTCGTGCCGACGATGGCGTTGGCTGGTTTCGGGGCAAACCAAAACTTCCCGTTCGGTGGCACCAGCATCCTGATCATCGTGGGTGTCGGGCTCGAGACGGTGAAGCAGATCGAGAGCCAGCTTCAGCAGCGCAATTACGAAGGGTTCCTCCGCTGATGCGTATCGTCCTCGTCGGGCCGCCGGGTGCCGGTAAGGGAACGCAGGCCACTCGCCTTGCCGAGAAGCTGCGCGTACCCCACATCTCCACGGGCGACCTGTTCCGCGCCAACATCAGCCAGCAGACGGAGCTCGGGAAACTCGCGAAGTCCTACATGGACGCCGGCAACCTCGTCCCTGACGAGGTCACCATCGCCATGGCGAAGGACCGCATGGAGCAGCCGGACGCCGAGCGCGGCTTCCTGCTCGACGGTTTCCCGCGCAATGTCTCGCAGGCCGAGGCGCTGGACGAGCTCCTCACCACCGAGGGCATCAAGCTGGACGCGGTACTGGACCTGGAGGCCCCCGAGGAGGAGGTCGTCAAGCGGATCGCCGGCCGGCGCATCTGCCGCAACGACTCCTCGCACGTCTTCCACGAGACCTACAAGAAGCCGTCGAAGGACGGCGTCTGTGACGTCTGTGGCGGGGAGCTGTACCAGCGCGACGACGACTCCGAGGACACCGTCCGCACGCGGCTGGAGGTCTACCACACGCAGACCGAGCCGATCATCGACTACTACAAGGCACAGGGCCTGGTCGTGACGATCGAGGCCATGGGCCCGGTGGACGAGGTCACCGGCCGTGCGCTGGCGGCACTGAAGCGCGAGGACGACGGCCAGTAGGTTTCCGTCCCGGGTACGGCCGTGGAGTCCTCCGGGACGCCACGGCCGTACTGTTGTGTACGTATGTGTCATCGACCGACCTGAGTGACGGAGAGCGCAGGCCCCCCATGGTCCAGATCAAGAGCCCCGAGCAGATCGCCAAGATGCGTGCGGCGGGCCTGGTCGTCGCCGCCATCCACGCGGCGACGCGGGAAGCGGCGGTGCCGGGGGCGTCGACGAAGGACCTCGACGAGGTCGCCCGCAAGGTCCTCGCCGAGCACGGCGCGAAGTCGAACTTCCTCGGCTACGGCGGTTTCCCCGCGACCATCTGCACCTCGGTGAACGACGTCGTCGTCCACGGCATCCCCTCCGACGAGGTCGTCCTCAAGGACGGGGACATCATCTCCATCGACTGCGGCGCCATCGTCGACGGCTGGCACGGTGACGCCGCCTACACCGCCTTCGTCGGCTCCGGTCACGCCCCGGAACTGATCGAGCTCTCCCGGGTGACCGAGGAGTCGATGTGGGCCGGCATCGCCGCGATGAAGCTGGGCAACCGGCTGGTCGACGTGTCCCGGGCCATCGAGACGTACATCCGTCGCCAGCCGAAGCCGGGCGGCGGCCGCTACGGGATCATCGAGGACTACGGCGGCCACGGCATCGGCACCGAGATGCACATGGACCCGCACCTGCTGAACTACGTCGACCGCAAGCGGGGCAAGGGGCCGAAACTGGTTCCCGGCTTCTGCCTGGCCATCGAGCCGATGGTGTCGCTGGGGACGCCGCGCACGGAGGTCCTCTCGGACGACTGGACCGTCATCACGACGGACGGGACCTGGTCCTCGCACTGGGAGCACTCCGTCGCGCTGACGGAGCAGGGGCCGCTGGTGCTGACGGCGGTGGACGGCGGCAAGGCGAAGCTGGCCGAGCACGGGGTCGTGGCCGCGGCGGACCCGCTGGGCTAGAGGGTGCCGGGCGGGGGCTCGAGGTTCTTTGCTCGCCCCCGCCGCCCCTTCCGTGTCCCGCCCCTGGGGCTGTCGCCCCCGAACCCTTCGCGCCTCGCTTAAGGATCTCCCGTGCGGGGCACACTTCCTTGGCCCCGATTCGTGTTTCCTGGTGCGCTGACGTAGACTGACTCGTCGGCTCTTGTGCACCCGCATGTCTGTATGCGCCCGTAAGGGAAAGCTCAGGAGTCGATCAAGGTAGTCGATTCGAAGGGCGAAGCGTGGCCAAGAAGCAAGGTGCCATCGAGATCGAGGGCACTGTCGTCGAGTCTCTTCCGAACGCGATGTTCAGGGTTGAGCTCCAGAACGGCCACCAGGTCCTGGCGCACATCAGCGGCAAGATGCGCATGCACTACATCCGCATCCTCCCTGATGACCGGGTCGTGGTGGAGCTGTCTCCGTACGACCTGACGCGTGGCCGGATCGTCTACCGGTACAAGTAGATCTTGCCCAGGCCCCCCGTGCGTTCCCGCACGGGGTGACCGGCAACTGACCCGGAGAACCTCACATCCCATGAAGGTCAAGCCGAGCGTCAAGAAGATCTGCGACAAGTGCAGGGTGATCCGCCGTCATGGTCGGGTCATGGTGATTTGCGAGAACCCGCGCCACAAGCAGCGCCAGGGCTGATCGCACTCAGGTCTCCACCCTCTGCATCACGCAGAACTTCGCGCGACGCGAGCTGAATATGTTCATACGCAGAGCCCAGACCTCAGGTCTGACACCCCCGGTTCGGAGGCCGGGGACCCAGTCCGTACCAAATCTTCCAAGGAAGAGGCCGGCGGCTGGGACACGGTTCTGTGGAAGACCTCCGAAGATCACCAGGAGCCATTGAATGGCACGCGTTTCCGGTGTTGACATCCCGCGCGAAAAGCGCGTGGAGGTCGCCCTCACCTACGTGTTCGGCATCGGCCGAACCCTGTCCCAGGAGACGCTGGCTGCGACCGGCGTCGACCCGAACACCCGCGTTCGCGACCTCTCCGAGGAGCAGCTCGTCGCGATCCGCGAGTACGTGGACGCCAACATCAAGACCGAGGGTGACCTCCGTCGCGAGATCCAGGCCGACATCCGCCGCAAGGTCGAGATCGGCTGCTACCAGGGTCTCCGTCACCGTCGTGGTCTGCCCGTCCGCGGTCAGCGCACCAGCACGAACGCTCGTACCCGCAAGGGCCCGCGTCGCGCCATCGCCGGCAAGAAGAAGCCGGGCAAGAAGTAGTCCGCAGCAGACGCACTGTGCGTTCTGGGGGATGCCCCCCGGACCTCCGAAGCGGTCTTCGCTGTAGGACCGACCACCTCCCGTAGGAGTAATAGATGCCCCCCAAGGGTCGTCAGGGCGCTGCCAAGAAGGTGCGCCGCAAGGAAAAGAAGAACGTCGCGCACGGCCAGGCGCACATCAAGAGCACGTTCAACAACACGATCGTGTCCATCACGGACCCGGCCGGAAACGTGATCTCGTGGGCCTCCGCCGGCCACGTCGGTTTCAAGGGCTCGCGCAAGTCCACGCCGTTCGCCGCGCAGATGGCCGCCGAGTCGGCTGCCCGTCGCGCGCAGGAGCACGGCATGCGCAAGGTCGACGTGTTCGTCAAGGGTCCGGGCGCCGGTCGTGAGACCGCCATCCGTTCCCTGCAGGCCACGGGCCTCGAGGTCGGCTCCATCCAGGACGTCACCCCGACCCCGCACAACGGTTGCCGTCCGCCGAAGCGCCGCCGCGTCTGACGCACGGGCTCACGGCGGCTCGGCTGTCGGCTGGGGGTGTGGGGGTCGTCCCCCCACACGGCGCAGTACGGTTGCCGTCCGCCGAAGCGCCGCCGCGTCTGACGCACGGCTGCTTGTCGGACTGAGGTTGTCGGGCGGTATGGCTCTTCCGAGTCATACCGCCCGTACCCTTGTCTCATATCAGGGCGTCAAATAGCGGGCGCCCCTGACAGAAGGAACGCACCATGCTGATTGCTCAGCGTCCGTCACTGACCGAAGAGGTCGTCGACGAGTTCCGCTCCCGGTTCGTGATCGAGCCGCTGGAGCCGGGCTTCGGCTACACCC
>NZ_JARGEF010000550.1:0-687 GCF_033794725.1 Streptomyces sp. ID05-39B
CGCCCAGCCCGAGCACCCCCTCCTGGGCCGCCAGGAGGAGCGCGAGCAGCTCGTCCGGCTGCTCGCCCGCGGCCGTTCCGTCCGCCTCACCGGCCCCGCCGGTTCCGGCCGCACCAGCCTGCTCGACCTCGTCGCCGAGGACTGCGAGGACCTCGCGCCCGACGGCGTGGTCCGCCTCACCGGCCACCGCCGCACCGCCGCCGACCTCCTCCAGGACCTCTTCCACATCGTCTACGACGCCCCGCTGCACCGCCCCGACACCGAGGAACTGCTCGCCCTCGTCCGCGAGGTCGGCGCGGTCGTCGTGGTCGACGACCTGG
The DNA here is from genome assembly GCF_033794725.1 of Streptomyces sp. ID05-39B. Lineage (NCBI taxonomy): Bacteria > Bacillati > Actinomycetota > Actinomycetes > Kitasatosporales > Streptomycetaceae > Streptomyces > Streptomyces sp. ID05-39B. The sequence continues at coordinate 321 of NZ_JARGEF010000550.1, forward strand.
AGTTCGGCGGCGCCGACCTCGACCGGCTGCTCGACGCCACCCCCGAGTGCGCCTTCCTGCTCGGCGCGACCCCCGACGTCCCGTCGCCCACCGCCGAGTCGGCCGTCGCGGAGGTCGCCCTGAGCGGCCTCGACCGCGCGGGCGGCGTCGAGGTGATCGAACGGGCCGTCGGCCGCGTCCTCACCGAGGAGGAGGCCAACTGGGCGGGCGACCTCTGGTTCGAGTCCGAGGGACTGCCGCTGCGGTTCGTCCAGGCCGGAGCCCTGCTGCGGCAGCGCGACCAACTGCGCGCCGAGACCGCGGCCGTCGACGAGTTCGGCGTCTTCGAGGACGCCCGGCCGTTCACAGCGCCCGCCCCCGCCGACCC
>NZ_JARGEF010000551.1:0-684 GCF_033794725.1 Streptomyces sp. ID05-39B
GTGGGGGCGAGGGGGTTGGTACCGGTCTTCTCCGGGGCCTGCGAGTCGGTCATGAGCCGCAGGGTATGACGTGGGGAAGGCTTTTGGTACCCGTCGGTAATAGTGATTCACCGACCGCACACATGACGCCAGTGGTCACTGGCAACGAACCCGCTGATCAGCCCGTTGTGCGGGACGGTTCAGCGTTCTACGAGATGTTCGGTCAGACTTTCCGCGGGATGCTCCACGAGACCTGCTACCCGACGTCGATACGCAGCCGGTCTCGGGCCGCCTTGAAGACCGCCGTGCCCTGTTTCTCGACCGGAGTGCCCTTCGGCATGTCGACCCGAAGCTCGTACATCCGGCTGTCCTCGGTGAGCACGAACAGCTCCATCACGCGCGTCGGCGAGGTGCCCAGGCGGTAGGTGGTGTCGGCGAGCACGGCCTCGCGACCCTGGAAGGTGGTCCGCGTCGTCTGCGTGCGCGCGTCCCCGTCGTAACCGTCCCAGGTCTCGTGCGCCTCGGCCGCCCGCCCGAGCGGCGACCCCGGCGCCCTGTCCCACTGCGTGAGGCGTACGTCGACGGAGCCCGCCGAGTAGACGACGAGCCGCGGCTGCTCGTCGGGGCCGCCCTGCCGGGCGAACTCCCGGTACTCGGCGGGGAGGGAGAGGACTGCGTCCATCTCGGGCTCGGGGTGGGCCGTCC
>NZ_JARGEF010000552.1:0-663 GCF_033794725.1 Streptomyces sp. ID05-39B
TGGTTGTGGGGCCCTCCCCCCAGTTGGGGGGTGGCCTGGCCTTCGGCTGCGGGCTCTGTGCCGGGGTGCGCCTGGGCGGCCGGCGGGGCCGGGCACGGGGAGGGCGGGCATCGGCCGGCGGCGGGGGGCCGCTGCCGTCGGACGGTGGAAGGGACGGGACACCGGTTCGCGGTGGGCCGCTCTCGAGGAGACCGAGGGGAGGAGCGCGGACACCGGTCCTCGGTGGGCCGCTCTCGGAGAGGCCGACGGGACGCGCGCCGAACGTGCCGAGGGACCGGGCGCCAGGGAGTGCGCAGGGTCGGCCGCCGGGTCCGGCGCGGAGTTGGCCACCGGGTCCGGTGCGGAGTCGGGCGGCGGGGGCTCGGTACGGGTGGTCGCGGGCGACCGGGGCAGCGGTGTTGCTCTGCGCGGCCGCGGCCGGGGTGTCCGCCGGGCTGCACGGGGCCGATCTGCGGAGAGGACCGGTGCCGGTGCTGGCGCGCGAGTATGCCTCCGTCACCGCCGAGGTGGAGCTGACCTCGGACCCGCGGCTTGCCCGGCCCAAGGTGACGGGGAACCACATGGCCCCGGATTCGGTGCTGATCAACGGGGAGGTGCGGAGCATCGAGGCGGGCGGGCCCGACAGGCCTGGCCGCCTCGATGCTCCGCACCTCCCCGTTGATC
>NZ_JARGEF010000553.1:0-652 GCF_033794725.1 Streptomyces sp. ID05-39B
GGCGCTACGACGCCGAACTCGCCGGCGCCGAATCGGGGGCGGGTGTCCTGGCCGACGTTGGTCCCGGCCACGGCCCCGGCACCAGATCCGGCTCCGGCTCCAACTCCCGCCCCCGCCCCCGATTCGGCGCCGGCGAGTTCGGCGTCGTAGCGCCATTCCAGGAGGAGCAGGCGGGCCTCCTTCAGGCGCTGGGTGAAGGCGTATCCGCCCAGTTCGGCGGGGAGTCCGCTGAGAGGGACGCCCCGCCACAGGGACAGGGCGGCCCCGCACGCGTCGGTCACACGCCCCCAGTCGTGGGCGGCGTGCGCGGCGCGTGCGGTGGCGAGGTGGTGCTCGAACACGTGGACGTCGAGTTCGCCGTGCTCGATCCGGAGCTGGTAGCCGGGCGGCACCGTGCGCAGCCGCGCCGGGTCGTCGAGCATGCGGCGCAGCCGCGTGACGTGGTTGTGCAGCGAGGCCTGCGCGGACGCGGGCGGCGCGCCGCTCCACAGCACCTCCTTGAGCGACTCGACCGGGACGATCCGTCCGGCGTCTAGCAGCAGGGCGGCCAGCAGGGCACGCGCCTTGGGGCTGCGGATGCTGCGCGGGACGGGAGCGGCGACAGGGGTGGGGGGAGGGCCCGGAGCCTGTCTCTTAAAAAAATATAACGCTC
>NZ_JARGEF010000554.1:0-638 GCF_033794725.1 Streptomyces sp. ID05-39B
CCCCCCAGTTGGTGGGTGGCCTGGCACTCGGCTGCGTGCTCGTGCCCGGCTCCGCCGGCCGCCCAGGAGCACCCCGGCCACGAGCACGCAGCCGAGTGCCAGGCCACCCACCAACTGGGGGGAGGCGTCCAGCATCACCGCCGCCGTGGCCCAGGCCGCGAGCGCGGGGGGCACGAGCCGCAGATCGACCGGCCCTTCCCGACGCGGGTGGGAAGCCCCGAGCCGACTCCCGGAAGCCGCGTGCACGGCTCGGCGCGCACGTGGTGGGGCATCGGCCCCGGCCGGCGTTCCTGGCCCGGCCCCGGTCACCGTCACACTCCCGTCCGCCGCGACAGCCCCGCCCACCACCGGATCCGCCGGCCGGGCCCCATCCTCCGAAGCTCCCTCGCCCCTCATGGCCGCACCAGATCGCGCAGATCGGAGAATCGTCGCTCGCCGATGCCGTTGACCTCACGCAGTTCGTCGACGGAACGGAAGCCACCATGCTGCGTCCTGTAGTTGACGATGTGCTGCGCCAGCACGGGACCCACTCCCGGCAGCGTGTCGAGCTGGTCCGCGGTGGCCGTGTTGAGGGAGACCGGAGTTGGCGGCCCCCCGCCCACCGCGGACCAGCTCGACACGCTGCCGGGAGTGGGTCC
>NZ_JARGEF010000555.1:0-623 GCF_033794725.1 Streptomyces sp. ID05-39B
GGGCTGGAGCGGCTCGCCGTGCTGGGGCATTACGGGGCCGAGCGGTGGGACGCCCGTACCGGGACCGTTTCCGCGCCCGCCCCGCACCCGGGGGTCGCGGCCGTGCGGGCGGAGTTGCCCGCTGTGCTGGAGGCGGCCGGGGCGGGGCCGGGGATCTGGGTCGAGGAGAAGGGCCGGGCCGTCGCCGTGCACACGCGCCGGGCCGAGGACCCGCAGGCCGCGTTCGAGGCGCTGCGCCGGCCGCTCGCCGAGCTGGCCGCCCGGCACGGGCTGATCGTGGAGCCGGGCCGGATGGTGCTGGAGCTGCGGCCGCCGGGCATGGACAAGGGCGTGGCCCTGACCGAGTACGTCCGCGAGACCGGCGCCGAGGCGGTGCTCTACGCCGGCGACGACCTCGGTGACCTGCCCGCCTTCGCCGCCGTGGAGAAGCTCCGCTCCGACGGCCTCCCCGGCCTGCTGGTGGCCAGCGGCAGCGCCGAGGTGACCGAACTGTCGGCGCGCGCGGACCTGGTCGTCGACGGTCCCGCCGGCGTCGTGGGCCTGCTGCGGGCGCTGTCGGGCCGACTGGGCTGATGGGCTGGGGTGTGGGCGGGTCGTTGACGGTGCCGTCGGCGGGGTGGGCT
>NZ_JARGEF010000556.1:0-615 GCF_033794725.1 Streptomyces sp. ID05-39B
GAGGTGGGGTGGCGGACGGGACCGGGGCGGCGGTCGCGGGCCGGTGGCCCGACACCTTCGACGACGTCGCCGCCGCGCTGGACGCACTGCCCGCCCTCGCCCGGCAGGCCCTGCCGCAGGCGGACGCGCGCCGCACGGTCCTCACCGGCCACTCGGCGGGCGGCCACCTCGCGCTGTGGGCCGCCTCCCGGCACGTCCTGCCGGTCGGCGCCCCCTGGCGCGTCGACGGGCCGCCCCCGCTGCGCGGCGTCGTCGCCCTCGCGCCGATCGCCGACTTCGAGGTCGCGGACAAGCTGGCCGTGTGCGGCGGGGCATCTCGCCAACTCCTCGGCGGTGACGCTCACTTCGGGGAACGGCGGCCGTACGCCGACCCCGCGCTGCTGCTGCCCACGGGCATCGCGACGACTCTGGTCCAGGGCCGTACCGACCTCGTAGTACCTGAGGCTGTGGCCGAGTCGTACGCGGACGCGGCGGCCAAGGCGGGCGAGGTGGTGGGCCTGACGCTGCTGGAGGACGTCGGTCACTTCCCGCTGATCGATCCGGTGGCGGACGCGTGCGCGGTGGTGGTGGAGGAGATCGCGCAGTTGGCGTGGTGAGGGGGCGGGGATTCGGGGG
>NZ_JARGEF010000557.1:0-609 GCF_033794725.1 Streptomyces sp. ID05-39B
GGGGGAAGGTGGATCTGCGGGCAACCCTGCCTACAACTGACAGGAAGGTTTCCTATCAAGCTTGAAGGCAAGAGGTAACCCTCACGAACACAGGTTCGTACGATCGAACAAGCCATCCGGGCCCCTGCCGGACCCCCGCCGGGCCGTCAGGGAGTGCCGGGCGCGTCTCCCCGCCAGTCGAAGCGGCGGGCGTCCCCGGGCCGTTCTTCGTACAGAGCCCAGCCGCCGGGGCCGTAGCGGCCTATCTCGGTGGTCAGCGCGACCTCGCGCAGGTCGCCGCCGGGGCGCTCTGTGACGTCCAGCAGCAGCCCGTCCAGCGGGCCGCCCACCAGTTCCGCGTACTCGCGGTCCGGGCGGGGCGCCGCATCCTCGTGGTCGGCGCCGTAGACCCGGCCCCGCATGAAGTCAGCCTCGTCCATGACCAGCAGCTTCGCACCCGCCACTGACAACGGCCCGTCGAGCCGCCGCTCACTCCTGCCGCACTTCGGCCAAGCCGATGGCCGAAAGGTGCCGAGCGAGGGCATTTCATCACACTGCGGGTAGGTATCCGTTCCTGGCACATCGCGGTGTACGGCGTGGGGGGTGCCGGCTCTGGGGGCACGCAGGGGG
>NZ_JARGEF010000558.1:0-196 GCF_033794725.1 Streptomyces sp. ID05-39B
GTGCTGCGCACCAAGGCACCGGTGACCTGATCCCCACGGCACGGCCGGGCTCGACGGTGCGGCACCCCGGGCGGTGCGGCGCCCCGGCCGTGCGGCGCCCCGGCCGTGCGGCGCCCCGGGCGGTGCGGTGCCGGGTAGGTGTCCGGGGGCGCGGCAGCCGGTGGCAGGGCGTCACGGCGATGCGCGGGCACGGCAG
>NZ_JARGEF010000558.1:293-605 GCF_033794725.1 Streptomyces sp. ID05-39B
CAGCCGGTGGCAGGGCGTCACGCGGCCGTGCTGCGCACCAAGGCACCGGTGACCTGATCCCCACGGCACGGCCGGGCTCGACGGTGCGGCACCCCGGGCGGTGCGGCGCCCCGGCCGTGCGGCGCCCCGGGCGGTGCGGTGCCGGGTAGGTGTCCGGGGGCGCGGCAGCCGGTGGCAGGGCGTCACGGCGAGGCGCGGGCACGGCAGCCGGTGGCAGGGCGTCACGCGGCCGTGCTGCGCACCAAGGCACCGGTGACCTGATCCCCACGGCACGGCCGGGCTCGACGGTGCGGCACCCCGGGCGGTGCGGCG
>NZ_JARGEF010000559.1:0-605 GCF_033794725.1 Streptomyces sp. ID05-39B
TTTTGTCTGACATATCCGTAGGTCATGTCCTGTGTGTTTTTTTTTTTTTTTTTTCAAAGCAAAGGCCGGAATAGGATTTTTTGGCTGTTTTCGTGGCCTGGAAATTGTGTAAAAGGACAAGTGCCTGCTCCCCGCGATCCGCGTCCGCAGCGCCGCGACCGACGGCCTCACCTACCTCCAGCGGCCCGACCTCGGCTGCCGCCTCCACCCCACCGACCGCGCGCACCTTGCCGCGGGTGACCGGGACGTGGTGTTCGTGGTCGCCGACGGACTGTCCGGCAGGGCCGTGCACGACCACGCGGCGCAGATGGTGGGGGCCACGGCCGCCCGCCTGCCGGACCTGCGGATCGGCCCGGTCGTCCTCGCCGAACAGGCCCGGGTGGCCCTCGGCGACGACATCGCGGCGGCGATGGGAGCGACCGCGGTCGTCGTCCTCGTCGGCGAACGCCCCGCCATGGCGGCGGCCGACTGCCTCGGCGCGTACCTCACCCACCGCCCCCGCTCCGGCACCACCACCGACGCGGACCGCAACTGCCTGTCCAACATCCGCCCCCGCTCGGAGGAGGAGCCGGGGCAACCGCGAGGCTGACGGCGCCCCTCAGCGA
>NZ_JARGEF010000055.1:0-38212 GCF_033794725.1 Streptomyces sp. ID05-39B
GTCCGGGGGGGGGCCCCCGGGGGCCCCCCCCCCGAGGCGGGGGGGGGGGAGCCGGGCCCCGCCCTGGGGGGGCGGGCGGCACCCGGGGCGCCGCCGGGGTTTCCGCGCCCCCGCGGCCGGGCGGCGGGGGGGGGGGCACCCCGCGTCGTCCCACCCGCCCCGCGGTCGCCGTGTTCCAGGCGCCCGTGTTCACCGAGCCCCGCTTCCAGACGCCGGAGCGCGCCGCAGCCGAGGCCGCGGCCGTCGAGGTCGAGGTCGAGGAGGCCCCTGAGGAGCCCACGGCTCCGGTCGAGGTCGTCGAGGAGCTTGCGGAGGAGCAGACCGGGCCGCGCCGCCGCCGCAGGCGCCGCAGTGCCGGCCAGGCCGAGGAGCCCGTGGAGGTGACCAGGCCCGTCGAGCCCGCCGCCGAGGACGAGGCGGAGCCGGAGGAGGCCGAGGAGGCCGCCGACGAGAGCGCCGAGGGTGACGACGACACCGACGAGGGCGCGTCGCGCCGCCGTCGCCGCCGGGGCGGCCGTCGCCGTCGTCGCGGTGACAGCGCGGACGGCGACTCCGGTGACGTCGACGCAGACGACCTGGCCGCCGAGCAGGCCGCCCAGGACGCCGAGGACACCGCCGAGCAGGAGGACGAGGACGCCGAGGAGGGCCACGCCGACGACGAGGCAGGCTCCACCGCGGGCAGCCGTCGCCGTCGTCGCCGTCGTCGCCGCGCCGGGGACGGCGCCACCGAGGCCGAGCCGGTCGACAGCGACCCGGAGCGCACCGTCGTCAAGGTCCGCGAGCCGCGCAAGGCCACCGAGCCGTCCGACGAGGTCCAGTCCATCAAGGGCTCGACTCGTCTGGAGGCGAAGAAGCAGCGCCGCCGGGAAGGCCGTGAGCAGGGCCGCCGCCGCGTCCCGATCATCACCGAGGCCGAGTTCCTGGCCCGTCGCGAGGCCGTCGAGCGTGTGATGGTCGTCCGTCAGTACGGCGACCGTACGCAGATCGGCGTCCTGGAGGACGGCGTGCTCGTCGAGCACTACGTCAACAAGGAGCAGTCGACCTCGTACGTCGGCAACGTCTACCTGGGCAAGGTCCAGAACGTGCTGCCGTCGATGGAGGCCGCCTTCATCGACATCGGCAAGGGCCGCAACGCCGTGCTGTACGCCGGTGAGGTCAACTTCGAGGCGCTCGGCATGGCCAACGGGCCGCGCCGCATCGAGTCCGCCCTGAAGTCGGGCCAGCCGGTCCTCGCACAGGTCACCAAGGACCCGATCGGGCACAAGGGCGCCCGTCTGACCAGCCAGGTCTCCCTGCCGGGCCGCTACCTCGTGTACGTCCCCGAGGGCTCGATGACCGGCATCAGCCGCAAGCTGCCCGACACCGAGCGGGCCCGGCTGAAGAGCATCCTCAAGAAGATCGTCCCCGAGGACGCGGGCGTCATCGTGCGCACCGCCGCCGAGGGCGCGAGCGAGGACGAGCTGCGCCGCGACGTCGAGCGGCTCCAGTCGCAGTGGGAGGACATCCAGAAGAAGGCCAAGAGCGGCAACGCGCCGACGCTGCTCTACGGAGAGCCGGACATGACCGTCCGGGTCGTCCGCGACATCTTCAACGAGGACTTCACCAAGGTCGTCGTCAGTGGTGACGAGGCCTGGTCGACCATCCACGGCTACGTCTCGCACGTAGCCCCGGACCTGGCCGACCGGCTGTCGCGGTGGACCTCCGAGGTCGACGTCTTCGCCACCTACCGGATCGACGAGCAGCTCGCCAAGGCCCTGGACCGCAAGGTCTGGCTGCCCAGCGGCGGTTCGCTGGTGATCGACCGGACCGAGGCGATGGTCGTCGTCGACGTCAACACCGGCAAGTTCACCGGTCAGGGCGGCAACCTCGAGGAGACGGTCACCAGGAACAACCTGGAGGCGGCCGAGGAGATCGTGCGTCAGCTCCGGCTGCGCGACCTCGGCGGCATCATCGTGATCGACTTCATCGACATGGTGCTGGAGCAGAACCGGGACCTGGTGCTGCGGCGCCTGCTGGAGTGCCTGGGCCGGGACCGTACGAAGCACCAGGTCGCCGAGGTGACCTCGCTGGGCCTCGTGCAGATGACCCGCAAGCGGGTCGGCCAGGGCCTGCTGGAGTCGTTCTCCGAGACCTGCGTCCACTGCAACGGCCGCGGTGTCATCGTCCATCTCGACCAGCCGACCGCCGTCGGCGGCGGCGGCAAGCGCAAGAAGCGCGGCCGGGGCGGCGACGTCCTGGAGCACGACCACGAGCACGAGACGGTCGCCGCCGAGACCGTGGTGAGCGCGGGCGAGGAGGCCGAGACCGCGGCCGAGGTCGCCGCCGAGGTGGCCGAGCCGGTCGCCCTGGAGGTGCCCGAGTTCGAGCCCGACGAGGAGCTGTACAGCAGCGTCGCCGAGGCGGAGGCCGCGGCGGGCCGCGGTCGTGGCCGCCGCCGGTCGAGCCGCCGGGCCTCGGCCCCCGCGGGTGCGCCGAGGAGCGGTGCGCCGCGGCGGGAGGCCGTGTCCGAGCAGGTCGCGGAGGTTCCCACGGCGCAGGACGTGTCCACCGAGGCGGAGGCCGAGCGTCCGGTGCAGCCGGCCGAAGCCGCCGTCGCGCACGCCGAGCCGGTCGCCGTCGAGGACCCGGTCGTCGAGGCGCCCGTCGCCGACGAGGCCGCACCCAAGGGCCGTACGCGCCGGAGGGCCACCCGCAAGGTGTCCGCGCCGGCCGGTTCGCCCGCCGGAGCGGAGGCCGCCGTCGTGACGGTCGCCGAGTCCGCGCCCGCGCAGGCTCCGGTGGAGCAGCCCGAGACGCAGGCCGAGCCGGTCGCCGAACCCGTGGCCGAGCCGGTCGCTGAGAGCGCGGCCCCGGCCCGTCCGCGGCGCCGCGCCGTCCGCAAGGCCACCGCGCCCACCGCGCCCGAGGAGACGGCCGTCATGGTCGTCCCGTCGGCCGAGGCGGAGGCCCCGGCCCCCGCCGAGGCGGAGACCGCCGAGGAGCCGGAGGAGGGCGCCCCGGTCAAGAAGACGGCCGCCCGCAAGACGGCGAAGAAGGCTCCGGCGAAGAAGGCCCCCGCCAAGAAGGCGGCGGCGGCCAAGAAGACGGTGGCCAAGAAGGCGACGGCCACCAAGGCCACCGCCAAGAAGGCCGTCAAGAAGACCGCTGCTCCCGCACAGGACTGACGCAGCACCGACGCAGCCGTGTGGGCCGTCCTCGAACGAGGGCGGCCCACACGGCGTTGAAGGCCCACACGGCGTTGAACGAGATTCGGAAAACAGGGACCAGCTCGATGAACAACACCCCCAGCAAGCCCGTCCGCAAGGCCGTGATTCCGGCAGCCGGTCTGGGCACGCGGTTCTTGCCGGCGACCAAGGCCACTCCCAAGGAGATGCTGCCGGTCGTCGACAAGCCGGCGATCCAGTACGTGGTCGAGGAGGCCGTGGCGGCGGGTCTGGCCGACGTCCTGATGGTCACCGGGCGCAACAAGCGCCCGCTCGAGGACCACTTCGACCGGAACCACGAGCTGGAGTCCGCGCTCACCCGCAAGGGCGACGAGGAGCGGCTGGCGAAGGTGCAGGAGTCGAGCGAGCTGGCCACGATGCACTACGTCCGCCAGGGTGACCCCCGCGGCCTCGGGCACGCCGTGCTCTGCGCCGCCCCGCACGTCGGCGAGGAGCCGTTCGCGGTGCTCCTGGGCGACGACCTGATCGACCCGCGCGACCCCCTGCTCGCCCGGATGCTGGAGGTCCTGGAGCGGCGTGGCGGCAGCGTCGTGGCGCTGATGGAGGTGGACCCGGCCCAGATCCACCTGTACGGCTGCGCCGCCGTACAGCCGACCGAGGACGCCGATGTCGTCCAGGTCACGGGCCTGGTGGAGAAGCCCGACGCGGTCGACGCGCCGAGCAGTTACGCGGTGATCGGCCGCTATGTCCTCGACCCGGCCGTCTTCGGCGTCCTGCGCGAGACCGAGCCGGGCCGCGGCGGGGAGATCCAGCTCACGGACGCCCTGCAGAAGATGGCCCAGGACGAGTCCCTGGGCGGGCCCGTGCACGGTGTGGTCTTCAAGGGGCGCCGCTACGACACGGGTGACCGCGGGGACTATCTGCGGGCCATCGTCCGGCTCGCCTGCGAACGCGAGGACCTCGGCCCGGAGTTCCGGAGCTGGCTGCGCGCCTTCGTCGCGGAAGCCGTCGAAGCGTGATCGCCCGAGCGTGAGGGCAGCGCGTGAAGGCCGCGCGTGAAGGCCGCGCGTGAAGGCCGCGCGTGGCGGCCAGGCGTGAAGGTCAGGCGAATTTGACCCCCCGAGCCACCGGCCCGTAACCTTGACCCTCGGCGTGTCGTATGGCGCGCCACTCCCCTGAGCACCCTCCTCCCGGTCCGCCGCGGAGAGGCCGCTCGTCCAATTCCGGATCATCGCGGGCTTCGGCCCGTGTGAGTGGCTGGCATCAGGGGTCCGTTCCCGAGTGAGAGAGAGATCCGCGTGTACGCCATCGTGCGCAGCGGTGGTCGCCAGCACAAGGTTGCTGTCGGCGACATCGTTGAGGTTGACAAGATTTCCACTGCCAAGGTTGGCGACACGGTCGAGCTCTCGACCCTGCTCGTTGTCGACGGCGACGCCGTGACCAGCGACCCGTGGGTCCTGGCCGGCATCAAGGTCACGGCCGAGGTCGTGGACCACCACAAGGGCGCGAAGATCGACATCCTTCGCTACAAGAACAAGACCGGCTACCGCCGTCGCCAGGGTCACCGCCAGCAGTACACGGCGATCAAGGTCACCGGTATCCCCGCGGCTGCGAAGTAAGGGACTGAGGAGAGATGGCACACAAGAAGGGCGCATCGTCCACTCGGAACGGGCGCGACTCCAATGCTCAGCGGCTCGGCGTGAAGCGCTTCGGCGGTCAGGTCGTCAACGCCGGTGAGATCCTGGTCCGCCAGCGCGGTACCCACTTCCACCCGGGCTCGGGCGTCGGCCGTGGCGGCGACGACACGCTGTTCGCGCTCAACGCCGGTGCGGTGGAGTTCGGCACCCACCGTGGCCGCAAGGTCGTGAACATCGTTCCGGTCGCCTGATCGGTTCACTTGCGGAGGCGGACCTCACTTCCCGTATCGGGAAGCGGGTCCGCCTTTCGCGTGTTACTAGATAGACAATCTGTACGTAAGTAACTTCTGGAGGCACAGAACCATGACCACCTTCGTGGACCGCGTCGAGCTGAACGTCGCCGCGGGTAACGGGGGCCACGGCTGCGCCTCCGTTCACCGGGAGAAGTTCAAGCCGCTCGGCGGCCCAGACGGCGGCAACGGCGGCCGTGGCGGCGATGTGATCCTGGTCGTCGACCAGTCCGTCACCACACTCCTCGAGTACCACTACTCGCCGCACCGCAAGGCCACCAACGGTCAGCCCGGCGCCGGTGACAACCGCACCGGCAAGGAGGGCCAGGACCTCGTCCTGCCCGTCCCCGACGGCACCGTCGTCCTCGACAAGAACGGTGACGTGCTCGCCGACCTCGTCGGCCAGGGCACCACGTTCGTCGCGGGTCAGGGTGGCCGCGGCGGCCTCGGCAACGCCGCGCTCGCCTCGGCGCGCCGCAAGGCGCCCGGCTTCGCCCTGCTCGGTGAGCCGGGCGAGACGCGGGACATCGTCCTGGAGCTCAAGACCGTCGCCGACGTGGCGCTGGTCGGCTACCCGAGCGCCGGCAAGTCCTCGCTCATCTCCGTCCTGTCGGCTGCCAAGCCGAAGATCGCGGACTACCCCTTCACCACCCTCGTCCCGAACCTGGGCGTCGTCACCGCCGGCTCGACCGTCTACACGATCGCCGACGTTCCGGGCCTGATCCCGGGTGCGAGCCAGGGCCGCGGCCTCGGCCTGGAGTTCCTGCGCCACGTCGAGCGCTGCTCCGTCCTCGTCCACGTCCTGGACACGGCGACGCTGGAGTCCGACCGCGACCCGGTCTCCGACCTCGACGTCATCGAGGAGGAGCTGCGGCATTACGGCGGTCTCGACGACCGTCCCCGCATCGTCGTCCTCAACAAGATCGATATCCCGGACGGCCAGGACCTCGCGGACATGATCCGCCCGGAGCTCGAGGAGCGCGGATACCAGGTCTTCGAGGCGTCGGCCGTGGCCCGTACGGGCCTGAAGGAGCTTTCCTTCGCGCTGGCCGGCATCGTGGCCAAGGCGCGCGCGGACAAGCCGAAGGAGGAGGCGACCCGGGTCGTCATCCGCCCGAAGGCGGTCGACGACACGGGCTTCACCGTCACCCACGACGAGGCCGAGGACGTCTACCGGGTGCGTGGCGAGAAGCCGGAGCGCTGGATCCGCCAGACCGACTTCAGCAACGACGAGGCCGTCGGCTACCTGGCCGACCGCCTCAACCGCCTCGGCGTCGAGGAGGCCCTGATGAAGGCCGGTGCCCGCGCCGGTGACGGCGTGGCCATCGGTGCCGAGGACAACGCGGTCGTCTTCGACTGGGAGCCCACGATGATGGCCGGCGCCGAGATGCTCGGCCGCCGCGGCGAGGACCACCGCCTCGAAGCGCCCCGCCCGGCAGCCCAGCGCCGCCGCGACCGGGACGCGGAGCGGGACGACGTCGACAAGGAGTACGACGAGTTCAACCCCTTCTAGTCGGGGGCGGGCCTCAGGGCCCACACAGCACAGGAGAAGGGCCCGTCCGGTCGCGGACGGGCCCTTCTCGTTTCTGCTGTCGGCGTCAGCGCGCCGGTTCGGGCTCAGCGTCGCGCTGCGGCAGGTCCTCGGTCTTCGACGTGGACACCGGCGTCGCCGGGGCGGCGGCCTTCTTGCCGAAGCGTGGCTTCGCGCCGATCAGCGGCAGGGTCATGATGCCGATGAACATCGGGGCGAACATGTACCGCGCCAGCGGAGCCGGGTTCGCCGCCACCACCGTGAGCTGGAGCGCCAGCGGGATCGCCAGCAGCGCGACCGGCGCCCAGGTCCGGTTGCGGCGGGAGAACGCGAGGATGACCGCGTACGCCGCGTAGCACCAGATCGCACCGCGGAACAGCAGCCACTGCAGCTGAGGCGTCTTGCTGGCCTTCCAGGTGAAGTCGGCGACGTCGTTGAGCTGCTCGGACAGCGGGCGGATCTTCAGGATCGGCCGGTACGGGCTGTCCTTCATCTCCTCGTTCCAGTCGGCCCAGCCGAAGAGGTTCTTCGGCACGGCCGGCGGACTGATCAGCGTGTGGCCCATCAGGTCCCTGGGGCCGGGGAACGGCGACCAGGCGATGTGCGAGCGGCACAGCCGCGCCGAGATCATCTGGTCGGGAGTGCGCTTCAGGACCCGCACCCACAGGTCGATCAGCTCGCTGTTGAGCTGGTCCGCCTTCTGTCGGTTCATCGGCTTGCGCATCGCCCAGTCGGCGTTGTAGCAGTTCGCCGCGCGACCGCTCCAGTGCGAGAGCGGGGCGACCTGCGCCATCAGATCCGTGTCGGCCTTGGTGAAGGTGTGCGGCGCGACGCCGTAGACGACGGCGATGTCCGCGTAGTTCATCGCGTACACCTGGTCCTTGGTCGGCGTCGTGACGCCGAGGCCCGGGTAGATCACGGTGTTCAGGAGAGCCGAGACCGCCACAGGGATCACCGTGGCGGCCAGCAGCCAGCGCCGCATCCGCGGCAGCGCGAGCAGCAGCACCGGCACCGCGATGACCGCGACGAGCAGGCCGTTGTTCCGGAAGAGCGCCATGCACAGGAAGCCGAGGCTCAGGAGGGCGATCTCGTTGCGGAACGCCTTGTCCCGTACGGACGACTCGCCACGGAGCCGGCGCGCGGCGAGCCGTCCGGCCGCGCCGAAGGCCAGCACCGCGCCGATGGTGTACGGCACGTCCTTCCACACGAAGACGGTGAAGACACCGATCGAGGGAAGCAGCGCGCAGGCGATGGCCGCCGGGGCGCTCCACCGTCCCCGTACACCGAACTGACGCAGCGTCACGGTGACATAGGCCAGCGCCGCCGACATGGCGATGGTCTGGATCAGCGTCAGGATCGCCAGGTCACCGGTCAGCTGGATCGAGAGCCACACGAGTGCGTCGTAGGCCACCGAGTGGTTCGATTGCCAGTGGCCGGTGGTGACGTGCCAGACGTACGAGATCGTGTCGTAGCTCATCCCGCCCGGGTAGAAGGCGGCCCACCACACCAGGAAGATGAACTGGGTGACGGCGTACACCCCCAGGGGCAGCCGTTGCTGGGCCGGAATCCTGTCCAGTATCCGGGTGGCACGGGGGACGGTGGGCAATCTCAACGTTGCTCCGCAGGCTCGTGGGTCAGGGGGCGATCGGGATGTGCCAGTTCCAGCATCCGTCGAATGACACGCTCCGACGCGTGACCGTCGTCAAGGTCGCAGAACACGTCCCGGAACTCCTGGTACGTGTCGGTGTACCGGGCGCTGATCGCGTCGATGTCGCGCAGAGCCTGGATGAGCTCGTCCGAATCCTGGATCAGCGGACCGGGAGCCCTCTTCTCGAAGTCGAAGTAGAAGCCCCGGAGCTGGTCGCGGTAGTACTCGAGGTCGTACGTGAAGAAGAGCATCGGCCGCCCGGTGTTCGCGAAGTCGAACATCAGGGAGGAGTAGTCCGTCACCAGGACATCGGTGATCAGGAACAGTTCGGCGATGTCGGGATAGCTGGAGACGTCCCAGACGAAGCCGTCGCCCGCGCCGGGAACGGCGTCGACGATGTTCGAGTGCTTGCGCACCAGGAGCACGTGGTCGTCGCCGAGGGCCGCCGCGGCCCGCTCGACGTCGAGCCGCATGTCGAACTTGTAGTTGCCCGCCTGGTAGAACTGGTCGTCCCTCCAGGTGGGGGCGTACAGCACGACCTTCTTGTCCGCCGGCAGCCCGATGCGCTCGCGGACCGCGCGGGCGCGTTCGTCCGACTTCGGGGCCAGCAGGACGTCGTTGCGCGGGTAGCCCGACTCCAGGATCTCTCCGTCGTACTGGAACGCCCGCTTCATGATGGGCGTCGAGAAACGGTTCGGGGAGACGAGGAAGCTCCAGCTCGGTGTCTCCTCGGCGACCTTGCTGAGGTACTTGCGGTCGGCGAACTGGACGCTGTCGATGTCGTGGCCGATCCGCTTGAGCGGCGTCCCGTGCCAGGTCTGCACGATCACCTGGCCGTCGCGGCGCCTGATCCAGTGCGGCAGGTGGGTGTTGGTCACGATGTAGCGGCTGCGGCCCAGGGCCTCGTACCACTCGCGGCTCCACCGGCGGATGACCTTGACGCCGGCCGGGATGTCCGCCCTGCGGTCCTCTACGACCCAGATGTGCTCCAGCTCCGCGCCCTGGCGCACCAGCTCCTCGTAGACGGCGCGGGGCGAGTCGGAGAACTGGCGGCCGGAGAAGGACGCGTAGAGCACGGTGTCGCGCAGCGGAGCAGTACGGGCCTCGGCGTACACCTTGGTCCGCAGCTCGCGCTGGCGATACCAGCCGAACTCCCCGGCGCCCAGGTCGGATTCGGCCTCGACGAGCAGCCGGTCGTAGAAGCGGTGGCTGAGCGTGTAGCCACGTCCGCGCACCGTGAACCGGAGCGGAAGCCCGTCCAGGGACGCGGGCACCACCCTGACCGGAACCTCGAACTTGCTGTCGACCGTACGGGTGAAGACGTACCAGCGGCCCTGACGCAGCGGGACCTCGCTGATGCCCCCGGGAACCGGCAGGAACTCGGTGCGGAAGACCCCGTCCTCGACGGTGACCGGGTAGGCGTGCGACTCCGCGTGACGGCTGTGCCGCAGCACCAGCTCCAGCGGCTCGTCGACGGCGCAGGGCAGGCCGCCCGTCAGCACGACCCGGCCCTCGTCGGTGACGGTGACGCCGGCGAGCATGGGCTGGACGGGCTGGGTGCGCAGGACGAGACGGCCGACGCCGTCGTTGGTCACCGCGACGGCACGGCTGCCCCACGGGGCTGCGGTCTCGGAGGCGAGGGTGTACTGCCGCCCCAGGTCGCCGCTCTTGTCGTCCACGGCGACGGCGTGCTTGCCACCGTCGGCGAGCAGCAGCTCGGCGGACCACTTGTCGGAGACCTCGGGGTTGTCGCTGTCGCGGCCCTCGACGTCGAGAGCGGTGAGCGGGACCCGTACGGAGAAGGTGTGCTTGCCGGCCGAGGAGTCCCGCGTCACGGGGTACTCGACGACGGCGCCGGAGCTGCCGTGCGTCAGCCGCACCTTGGTGGCCGCGCCGGCGGCCGTGGCCTCGTGGCCGAGGACGCCGGTCAGCTCGATCGAGCCGTCCACGAGACGGTGGCCGGTGAGCCGGGCGCGGACCCGGTCGACCCGGATGTACAGGTGGCTGTCCAGGACGAACGGGACGACCCTGACGTCGTCCTGCACCCAGTGCTGCAAGGGGCTCTCGGCGCTGCCGCTCTCCCCGGCCTTGAGGCGGGTGCGGCGGACCAGGCCCTGCTGGACGGTGGCGACCGTCAGCCGCCACACGCCGTCACGCCAGCCGCCGCGGCCCTTGAGCTTTGCCGGGTCCAGGTCCAGGGCGAAGCCCGACCAGTCGTAGTTGTGCAGCGACTGGCCCGAGGTCTGGGTGGCGCGCGGCGCTCTGGTCCGGGTGGCGCGCACGACGACCGTCCGCCGGCTGCCCGTCTCGCGGAGCATCAGGACGCGCAGGGCCGGCTTGGGCTTCTCGGCCGAGAGGTTACGGATGTAGGCGTGGCCGTCGATGTGCAGACGGCCGCCGCGCCAGAGGACCTCCTCGACGCGGGCGCGCGCCGAGAACTCGGCGCCCAGGCGCAGCAGCTCGCGGGGGACCGACGGCTTGTGCTTCTCGGTCATGGGGTAGTCGGCGAAGTGCCGCAGGCCCTGGCGGACGACCGGGACGGCACGGCCGGTCTCCCGCTCGAAGGCGAGCAGCTCCAGGAGCTCGTCGAGACGCCCCTCGGTGATCAGGTGGCACTTGAGCCGCAGGGCGACCTCGAGCCGCGGCATGACGCGGGGGTCGACCCGGCTGAGGAAGCCGGCCGCCTCGGACATGAACAGCGCGCGGAACTCTTCGCCGGCCTCGTCCAGCACGGCCATGAACAGCGGCAGCTCGTCGCTGATGAAGATCTCGTCGTACCAGCGCTTGTGCTCCGCGTACGCTTCGCCCGGCTGCGCCGCCAGGAAGCGGCTCACGTAGTCGCACGACTTGATGCGGTCGCGGACGTTGACCGGCTCGGTCCGGCGCTGGGTGATGGAGGGGGCGCCTCCGGTGCGCTGGCGCCAGAGGTAGATCGGCTCGCCCAGGACGTCGACGGCGTCGGCCTGGAAATGGGCCGGGAGGGTGACGGGGGCGTCCTCGTAGAGGATGCCGGGGAACTCGAAGGCGTGGCGGTCCCAGAACGACCGGCGGAAGACCTTGTTCCAGGCCGTGCGGTCGTAGATGAGAGCCTTGTCACGGGTGATGTGGGTGCGCTTGCGGTCCTTGGCGAGCCGCTTCATGTGGAGCGGCGAGGGAAGGATCTCACCCGCCTTGAGGAGGTTCACGTTGCCGCTGACGAAGTCGGAGCCCGTCTCGTCGAGGCTGGCGATGCACCGGGCGTAGGCGTCGGGCACCACGATGTCGTCGCTGTCGACGAACGCGAGGAACTCCGTACCGTCACTGACGTGGGCGACACCGGTGTTGCGGGCGGGGCCGAGGCCCTTGTTCTCCTGCTCGACGACGCGGAAGCGGCTGTCCTTCGCCTCCCACTCCCGTGCGATCGCCAGACTGCCGTCGCTGGATCCGTCGTCGACGACGATGGTCTCCCAGTCGGTGAATGTCTGGTCGGCGATCGAGCGCAGACACTCGTCGAGGAAGAGCTCGACGTTGTAGACGGGAACCACTACTGACAGGCGGGGAGGCATTGGGTACTGCGCCTTTCCTCAAGGTGTTCGTGCGTGACGGCGATGACCGGGCTCGCCGGACACGGTAGCTCTAGCCTCGTGCGGGAGGGCTCGGGCGCTCCGGGGGGAGGGCCACCGGAGGTACATTCTCCTGGTTCAGGAAGACCCTCCGTACCACGCGCTCCGCGGCGAAACCGTCGTCGAACTCACAGAACCGCCTGCGGAACTCCGCACGGGCCTTCGAGGACGCCTCGTCCGACCAGCGTCCGGAGAGGAAGACGTCGAGAAGGTCGGCCTCGGTTGCCACCACGGGGCCGGGCGATTCGACGTGGATGTCGAAGTAGGTGCCGCGAGTGGCGCGGTACACCTCCCAGTCGTTGGCGAAGAGCACGATCGGGCGGTCCACAAGCGCGTAGTCGAACATCAGGGACGAGTAGTCGGTCAGCAGGCAGTCGGCCGCCAGGAACAGTTCCTCGACCGAGGGGTAGCCGCTGACGTCGATGATTCCGGCTTCCTGCTCCGCTTCGCCGCGGCCCGGGGCGGCGAGGTTGAAGTAGTGCGCCCGGGAGAGCACGGTGAAGCCGTCCCCGAGCTGATGCGCGAGCCCCTCCAGGTCGAGCATCGGCCGGGGCTCGTGCTGGTAGTCGCGGTGGGTCGGCGCGTAGAGCACGACCGTCGTACCGGCCGGGACACCGACCTTCTCGCGGGCCCGCTCGCGGTCCGCCTCGGTGGCGTTGACGAGGACGTCGTTGCGCGGGTAGCCGTAGTCGAGCGGGGTGTACTCCGCCGGGTAGGCGCGGTCCCAGATCGCGGTGGTGAAGCTGTTCGCCGAGACGCTGTAGTCCCAGCGGTCCACCCGCTGCATGAGTGTCTTCATGTCCAGCGAGCGCTGCGCGACCGGGAACTCGGCGAGGTCGACGCCCATCCGCTTCAGGGGCGTGCCGTGGTGCGTCTGCAGATGGATCTGCCCCGGCCGCTTGACCCAGGCGGTCGGGAAGTTGACGTTGTTCACGAAGTACTTGCCGCGGGCCATCGCACGCCAGAACCCGAACGATCCGGGGTGGACGACGTTCGTGCCGGTCGGCGGGGTGTTGCGCGCGCCCGGCCTCATGACCCAGGTCGTCCGCATGTGCGGAGCCAGTTCGAGCAGCTTCTGGTGGACCGCCGCCGGGTTGCAGGCGTAGTCGGTGTTCCAGTACGCGGCGAAGACGGCGACGTCCTTCTGCACCGGAAGCATCCGCTGGACGCGGTAGTAGCTCCTGAGTACGGCGGTTCGCAGCCGCTTGCGCGAAGCCGTCTTGGCGCGGCGCGCCGAACGGTAGGTGCCCCGGGCGACGGTGCGCACCGGCTTGGGCAGCCGTGCGGCGGCCTTGCGCGCGCCAGACGGGGCGTTCCGCGGCTCCTGGTACCCCTCGGGACGGTGTGTCCGCTCGGCCTCCAGGAACCGGGTCCGGAACTCGGCGCGGGCGTCGTCGGGGAGTCGGCCCGGTGAGTTCTCGATCACCCGGAAGTGGGTGACCATCCGCTCGAAGAGCGCGCTGTGCCAGCGCTCGAACTCGGGGTGCTCCGTCAGGAAGGCGAAGACCAGCTCGTACTGGTCGAAGACGTCGAAGTGCTTACGGCTCCGGCTGTGCAGGATGCTGCCCTGGCGCCGCTGGCGGTAGTGGACACAGACCCGGGGGAGGACGGCGACGCGCTCGGCGGCGATCATCACCGGGTAGGTCCAGGGGGTGTCCTCGTAGTAGCCCGTCGGGTAGACGAAGCCCCAGCGCTCCACGAAGTCACGGCGGTACGCCTTGTTCCAGGCCACCTGGAGCAGACCGAGGAGCGCCGGCTGCTCGTCCAGGGTGAACGCGCCGCGGGGGCTGTCGGCCAGCACCGCCGCCTTCGCGTTGGGGGTGACCCGTCCGTCCCAGTGGGTGCGGGCGTAGTCGAAGATCAGGAGATCGGGGTCCTCGGTCTCCTCCAGACGGCGCGCCATGGCCTGGAGGGCGCCCGGCAGCAGGGTGTCGTCGCTGTCGAGGAAGAGGAGGTACGTGCCCTCGGCGCGGGCCATTCCGGCGTTCCTGGCGCGGCCGAGGCCGACGTTCTGCGCGAGCTGGAGGGGGACGACCCGGGGATCCGCCGCCGCGTACTCGTCCATGATCTCGCCGCAGGCGTCCGGTGAGGCGTCGTTGACGGCGATGAGTTCGAAGTCGCCGAAGGACTGGCTCAGCACGGAGTCGAGACAGTCCCGCAGGTACGCCTCGACGCGGTACGCCGGCACGATGATGCTGAACCGCGGTGCGGCGGACCGGACTGCTGCTTGCGTGGAAGTCATGTGATTTACCAGCCGGGGTTCGGCAGGGCGGCGGGAAGCGGTCCCGGTCACCGCCCCGCGGGGACGTTCACGAGAGGAGGGTCACGGTGACGAGGTCAGGACGTAGCCGAGCAGCTTGCGCACGGTGGCCGTGCGACGCTGCAGGAGTGCCCCCGGAACGAGGGTCAGCGCGTGGAGCCGCATGGAGAGGTGACGGCGCGCCGCCCGCGCGGCCTTCGGCCAGCCGTGCCGGTCGAGCATGGCACCGGTCTCGTTGAAGAAGCGGACCGCCTCACCGAAGCGGGCGCCCGAGACGGCCTCGCCCGAGGAGAGGCTCGCGGAGTGCCTGCGGTACTGGAAGACCGTCGCCGGTTCGACGACGAGCTTCTCGCCCCGCCGGACGATCTCGATGATCAGAGCGAGGTCCTGGATGACCGAGAGGTCCTCCCGGAAGTCGATCTCCTTGACGAGGTCGGCGCGCCAGCAGATCGAGGGGAAGTACAGCCAGTTGCCGCCGAGCAGGTTGGCCGCGAGGGGCTCGCCGGAGAGCACCCGCCGCTCCGTCGCCCTGGGCGAGTACAGCCGCTTCTTGACCTGGTCGGCCAGGGTGACCGAGGGCGTGCCGTTCTCGTCGATGACCTGGACGCCCGGCTGGTAGATCGCCGCGTCGGGGACGGCGGCGACGGCGGCGCGGATCGTCGCCACGTACTCCGGGAGCAGCAGGTCGTCGCTGCCGAGCATCGTGAAGTGGGTGGACTCGACCAGTCCGACGCACTTGCGGAAGTTCTTGGTGATGCCCAGGTTCTGCTCGTTGCGCAGGTAGCGGACGCGGCTGTCACCGAGGGAGGCGAACCACTCAGGTACGCCCTCCTCGCGGCCGTCGTCGACGACGGTCAGCCGCCAGTCCTTGTCGGTCTGGTCGAGCACACTGCGCACGGCGGCCTGGAGCAGACCGGTGTCGCCGTAGTGGGGCAGCATGATGTCGAGGGTCTCCACCACGGTCACCTGCCCTGCTTGGCGGGGCCGAGTTCGGACCGGCGGCTGAGGGCCAGCAGTAGGATCATGCCGATGCGGCCGAGGTAGAGCGTGGCCTTCCACGGGGACTGGCTGGGCGTGCCGGTCGTGCGCGGGCGCATGGACACCGGGACCTGGTCGATGCGGTAGCCGGCGCGGACCACGGCGATGGTGCTCTCGACCGTGTCGCCCAGGTACTCCACCGGGTACCAGCGCGCGAAGACGTTGATCAGATCGCGGTTGCACGCGCGGAAGCCCGAGGTCACGTCGGTGAGCTTCGAACGGGCCATGCGCGAGAGCCAGAAGGCGAGGACGACCATCGCCCACTTGCGCGGGCCACGGGTCTCGTACTCCCCGGTGCCGGCGAAGCGTGCGCCGATGATCAGGTCCGCCTGGTCCAGTCGCTCCAGGAGCTCGGGGACGTTGCGCGGGTCGTGCTGGCCGTCGGCGTCGACCTGGATGGCGACGTCGTAGCCGCGGTCGTGCGCGTAGCGGTAGCCGGCCCGCATCGCGCCGCCCACACCGAGGTTGTACGGGAGCGTCATCACGGTCGCGCCCGCGGCGCGGGCCACGGCGGAGGTTTCGTCCACCGAGCCGTCGTCGACGACCAGGACGTCGACACCCGGCAGCGTGGTGTGGACTTCCTTGATGACGTCGGCGACGCCGTCCGCCTCGTTCCACGCGGGCATGATGATCAATACGCGCTTGCCGTCGATCACTTGCCGGCCCCCTGTTCGGCGGAGGCCGCGTTCTTCGCGGCCGTCGCGCCCTTCGTCTCCTGTGCCGTCCGCGCCGCGTCGGCGCGCAACTCCCGAACGTCGATGCGGAGTAGGGCCACTTCCTCCGAAAGAGTCCGGCCCTCTTCCTCCAGATGGCCGATCTCCCAGCTCAGCTGGAGACAGACGATGAAGAGGAACGCGACACTGAGGAAGAGGATCAGGCTGACGCCCGAGGCCACTCCCACCGCGCGTGCGACGGAGTCGAGCAGGGACGGGAAGAACCCGAGGGGGATGATCAACAAGCCGGTGATCACCCAGAGGAACGCGTACTTCTCCTTGAGCTTGCGCCGGCGCAGGAGCTCGACGATGCACGCGACCAGAAAGACTCCGGTGACCGAAGTCAGCATCCACAACTTCACGCTGGGCTCCGGTGTATCGGACGACGACTCATGGAAAGGGCCTGTCTACTCTTCCAAGGGGGGTGAGCGGCTGAAGAATGCGCCGCCTGAACTGCAGTCCACTGTCCGCCGCGATGGTTACGGAGAGTGAGGGAATGATGATCATTCCTATGAGTACACCGAACGGTAGCCTACACGAGCACGAAGGGCGAGCGTCATGCTGGTTACGACCGCGAGCGACCCGACGGCGTAAGCGATCTCGACCCTCGTACGCAGTTCGAGCGGACTGAGAGTGACCGCGATCAGCACGGTCGTCCCGACGATCCATGCCAGCAGCTGCTGCCGTGCCCCACCGCTCGTAAGGAGGGCCTGCCCGAGAACCATCGCCAGCATGTACAGCGTCGTCCCGAGCGAGAGCCACGCGAAATCGGCCGCTCCGAGGACGTCCGGCGCACCGAAGACCGCGGGCAGCAGCGCCGGGCCCAGAGCGACCGCGAAGAGCCCGCAGACCGCCCCGAGACCCGTGGTGACCGTGGCCGCACGCAGCAGCATCCGGCGGTAACCCAGCGTGTTCCCCTCGGCCTGCGCGGTCGACAGACCGGCGAGCAGCGAAGCCTGGAAGGCCCCGAAGGCGAAGAGCGGCACCCGGGCGAGCACGAGCGCCGACAGCAGCGCCGCGACCAGCGCGTCATCGTTCGTCGAGAGCACCTTCGTGCTGATCACGGCGATGTTGACGAGCAGCTGCGCCAGGAGCGTCGAACCGACGAGCAGACCGAGATGCTCGATCAGCTCACCCCAGTGGGCCGTCGAACCGCCGCGCGCGCCCCGGAAGACCGGCCGCAAGGTGGCCAGTACCGAGATCAGCGGCGCCGCCGTCATCACCATGGCGAAGACGAACGAGGACTCCACCCCGGCCACGGCCAGCCCGAGGGACATACCGATGCGCAGCAGGCCGTCGAGGCCGAGCTGCGTGCCGTACGCCTCGAAGCGGCCGAGGCCGGCGAGTATCCCGCGGGTGACATGGGCGCAGGCCAGCGCCGCGAAGGCGCCGCCCAGCGCGATCACCAGGCCGGTGTCCCCGTTGAAGAAGAGGTCGGCGAGCTGCTCGCCGAAGAGCGCGAGCGGCAGCAGCACCGCCGCGAGCAGCCCGAAGGCGAGCGCGGCGCCCCGGCGCAGCACCGGCCGCGCCCCGTCGCCCGACACCACGCGGGCGGCGACCACCCGCGTGATCTCCTGCTCGACGGGGAAGAACAGCCCGAGGCCGACGGAGGCGACGACGGTCCACAGGACCGAGAAGCTCGCCATGTCGTCCACGGCGAGCGAGTGGCCCGCGGCCGCCAGATGGACGTAGTTGGCGGCGCCGAGCACGGCGGTACCGGCGGCGACGAAGGCGGTGCCCCTCGGCAGGGCGGTCGTGATGCGGTCTAGCAGAGTCACGCGCGCGGCCGTCCGCCCTCAGCCGTGTCCTCGGCCTTGTTCTCGGCCGTGTTGTCGGCCTTGCCCTCGGTCTTGACCTTGGTCTTGGTGTCGCCCATGGAACGGAGCGCCTCGGCGAGCTGCTCACGCCAGTGCGGCTGGGCGGCGACGCCGGCCTCGGCCCACCGCTCGTGCGCCAGCACGCTGTACGACGGCCGGCGTGCCGGGCGTACGAACCGCTCCGACGTCGTCGGACGCACCCGCTCCGGGTCCAGGCCGGTCAGCTCGAAGGCGGCCCTGGCCAGGTCGAACCAGGTCGCCGTCTCGCTCGCCGTGCCGTGGTAGACGCCGGCCGGGGCCTTGCCCGCCGCGGCCGACTCGCCGAGGTCACGCAGCTGCCGGGCGAGCGCACGGGTCCACGTCGGCTGGCCGCGCTGGTCGTCGACGACGTCGACGCTCTCGCGCTGCTCGGCCAGAGCCAGCATGGTGGAGACGAAGTTGCGGCCGTGGGCGCCGTACAGCCACGCCGTCCGTACCACGTACCCGCGCTCGGGCAGCAGCTCGGCGACGGCCAGTTCACCGGCCAGCTTGCTGCGGCCGTACGCGTTCACCGGCGCGGTCGGGGCGTCGTGCGGGTACGGCGCGTCGGCGTCCCCGGCGAAGACGTAGTCCGTGGAGACCTGGATCAGCACGGTGCCCTGCTCGGCGCAGGCCTGCGCCAGGACACGTACGCCCTCACCGTTGATCCGCGTCGCCGCGGTCTCCTCGGTCTCCGCGCCGTCGACGTCCGTCCACGCGGCGGCGTTGACCACGACGTCCTGGCCGGCGACCGCGGCGCGGACCGCCTCCAGGTCGGTGATGTCCAGTTCCCGCCGGGTCAGCGCGGTGACGGCCTCGGCCGGCCCGCTCTCCTCCAGGACCTCGGTGAGGTCACGGCCGAGCATCCCGCCCGCACCGGTGATCAGCCAGCGCGTCATGCGGACAGCGCCGCCTTCGCCTTGAGCGGCTCCCACCAGGAGCGGTTGTCGCGGTACCAGGCCACCGTGGTCGCCAGGCCCTGCTCGAAGGTGACCTGCGGGGTGTAGCCGAGCTCTTCCTGGATCTTGGCGATCGACAGGGAGTAGCGCAGGTCGTGACCCTTGCGGTCGGCCACGTGCTCGACCATGTCCCAGCCCGCGCCGCAGGCGTCGAGGAGCATTCCGGTGAGCTCCTTGTTGGTCACCTCGGTGCCGCCGCCGATGTGGTAGACCTCACCGGCCCGGCCGCCGCGCAGCGCCATCTCGATGCCCCGGCAGTGGTCCGAGACATGCAGCCAGTCGCGGATGTTGAGGCCCTCGCCGTACAGCGGGACCTTCTTGCCGTCCAGCAGGTTCGTGACGAACAGCGGGATCATCTTCTCGGGGAAGTGGTACTGCCCGTAGTTGTTGGAGCAGCGCGTCACCACGACGTCCATGCCGTGCGTGCGGTGGTACGAGAGCGCCAGCAGGTCCGAGCCCGCCTTCGAGGCGGAGTACGGGGAGTTGGGCGCGAGCGGCCAGTCCTCGGTCCACGAACCCTGCGCGATCGAGCCGTACACCTCGTCCGTGGAGACGTGCACGAACCGGCCGACGCCGTGGCGCTTCGCGGCGTCCAGCAGGACCTGGGTGCCCAGCACGTTCGTGGTCACGAACGGGGAGGAGTCCAGGATCGAGCGGTCCACGTGGGACTCGGCGGCGAAGTGGACGACGGCGTCCTGGCCGCGCATCACGTCGTCGACGACCGCGTAGTCCCGGATATCGCCGTGGACGAAGGTGTAACCGTCCCGGTCGGCCACCGGCGCGAGGTTCGCCTCGTTGCCCGAATAGGTCAGGTTGTCCAGGACCGTGACGTGGGCGCCTTCGCCCGAGGGGAGCTCTCCCAGAAGGAGGGCCCGCACGAATTGTGAACCGATGAAGCCGGCGCCGCCGGTGACGAGAATCTTCATAAGGGACATCATTCTATGGGCTCCCTGCCGCACCCCGTTCATCGGGGGTTGGCACCGCCTCCGCGGCGGCGAGGGGCCCGGGGCCTGTCGTAGGCTGCGGGACCATGCGTGGAATTTTGCTTGCCGGTGGTACCGGCTCCCGGCTGTGGCCGATCACCCGAGCCGTGTCGAAGCAGCTGATGCCGGTCTTCGACAAGCCGATGATCTACTACCCGCTCTCGACGCTCGTGATGGCCGGGCTGCGGGACATCCTGGTCATCACCGGCCCCGAGGAGCGCCCCCAGTTCGAGCGGCTGCTCGGCGACGGCTCCGACTTCGGGCTGAACATCCAGTTCGCCACGCAGGACCGGCCCGCCGGTATCGCCGAGGCGTTCGTCATCGGCGAGGAGTTCATCGGCGACGAGCCCGTCGCGCTGATCCTCGGCGACAACATCTTCCACGGCGTCGGCCTCGGCCGGCAGTTGGCGGACTTCCAGCGGCCCGAGGGCGGTGTGGTCTTCGCCCACGCCGTCTCCGACCCGACGGCGTACGGCGTCGTCGACTTCGACGAGCAGGGCCGCGCCCGCTCCATCGAGGAGAAGCCCGCCCACCCGAAGTCCCGCTACGCGGTGCCCGGTCTCTACTTCTACGACAGCCGTGTCGTAGAGATCGCCAAGGCGCTGAAGCCCAGCGACCGTGGCGAGCTGGAGATCACCGACGTCAACAAGTACTACCTCGACCGCCAGGAGCTCCAGGTCTCCGTCCTCGACCGCGGAACGGTCTGGCTGGACACCGGGACCTTCCAGTCCCTCGTCCAGGCCTCCGAGTACGTGCGGGTCGTCGAGGAGCGCCAGGGCATGAAGATCGGCTGCCTCGAGGAGGCCGCCTGGCGAGCCGGCTTCATCGACGACGACCAGCTGCGCGCCCTCGCGGAGCCGCTGACCAAGAGCGGATACGGCGACTATCTGCTGGATCTGCTCTCGTACGGGGCGTAGTCGCACCGATATCGCCTGTACGGCCGATACCGCGGGCACTGGCCCTTCGACCGGGCTCCGCATATAGCGGTGCGGCTCTCGCTCGGGACTCGTTCCGGTATCGCCCGGGTATCACCCCGGTATCGCCTCGACATCTTTTCCATTTCCGCCGGGTCATCGCGGTATCGCCTCGATGGCACATCGATATCGCACTGATATAAGGACTCCGCAAATGAAGGTCAATCCTCTCGGTATCGAGGGTGCCTGGGAATTCGTGCCTCAGCAGCACGGAGACGCCCGCGGCCTCTTCCTCGAGTGGTACAAGGCGGACGCGCTCGCCGAGGCCGTCGGTCACCCCCTCGGCCTGAAGCAGGCCAACATGTCGGTCTCGGCCGCGGGCGTCCTGCGCGGCATCCACTTCGCGGACGTCCCGCCCGGGCAGGCGAAGTACGTGACCTGTGTGCGCGGCGCCGTGCTCGACGTCATCGTCGACGTCCGGGTCGGCTCACCGACCTTCGGTCAGTGGGAGGCCGTGCGCCTCGACGACACGGCGCGCAACGCGGTCTACCTCTCCGAGGGCCTCGGCCACGGATTCTGCGCGCTCACCGACGACGCGACCGTCGCCTACCTCTGCTCCGAGGGATACGCACCGCAGCGCGAGCGCACGGTGTACCCGCTGGACCCCGAGATCGGCATCGAGTGGCCGGTCACCGGCGAGCCCGAGCTCTCCGCCAAGGACGCTCAGGGCCCCACGCTGGCCCAGGCCCGTGAGGCCGGGATCCTGCCGGTGTACGAGGACTGCCTGGCCTTCCGTGCCTCGCTCGGCACCTCGTCCGCAAACACCGCGGGCTGAGCACCGGCGGATACGGACCTGCGGCACAGGGGTGCCAGGACCCTACGACGGCCCGGCCGGCCCCGCGAGGGACGGCCGGGCCGCTCGCGTACGGGCAGGCGGCCCGCGCCCGCGCCCGGCTCGATTGCGGTGACCTTGCTGGAGCCCGTGCCCGGCTCGCGTGTGGTGACCTTGCCGGAGCCCGTGCGGCCGCCGTCCACGGGACGGAACAGAGGGGCGGTGCCGTCCTCCGCTCGCGTAGATTGCCTGGCAGCCGCGGCATCGCGGGCCCGGCACGTGGGGACAGCCGAGTGAGGAATTCGCAGGTGACAGTGGCAAGGCAGTACGTGACGGAAGCCCGCAGGATCGTCGTCAAGGTCGGCTCCTCGTCACTGACCACCGCCTCCGGGGGCCTGGACGCCGACCGCGTCGACGCCCTCGTCGACGTCCTGGCGAAGGTCCGCAGCGGCGGCGAGAAGGAAATCGTGCTGGTCTCCTCCGGCGCCATCGCCGCCGGACTCGCCCCCCTCGGCCTCACCCGCCGCCCCAGGGACCTCGCCCGGCAGCAGGCCGCCGCCAGCGTCGGCCAGGGGCTCCTCGTCGCCCGCTACACCGCCTCCTTCGCGCGGTACGGCGTACGGGTCGGACAGGTGCTCCTGACCACCGACGACACCAGCCGCCGCGCCCACTACCGCAACGCCTACCGGACCCTCGACCAGCTGCTCGACATGGGGGCCCTGCCGGTCGTCAACGAGAACGACACCGTCGCCACGGACGAGATCCGCTTCGGCGACAACGACCGGCTCGCCGCACTCGTCGCCCACCTCGTCCACGCCGACCTCCTCGTGCTCCTCTCCGACATCGACGGCGTGTACGACGGCAACCCCAGCAAACCCGGCACCTCACGCATCGCCGAGGTGCGCGAACCCGCCGACCTCGACGGCATCGAGATCGGCAGCGCCGGAAAGGCGGGCGTCGGCACCGGCGGCATGGTCACCAAGGTCGAGGCCGCCCGGATCGCGGCCGCCGCCGGCATCCCCGTCGTCCTCACCGACGCCGTCCACGCGGCCGACGCCCTCTCGGGCGGCGACACCGGCACCTACTTCCACGCCACCGGCAAGCGCTCCGCCGACCGGCTGCTCTGGCTCCAGCACGCGTCCACCCCGCAGGGCTCCCTGACCCTGGACGAGGGCGCCGTACGGGCCGTCGTCGAGCGCCGCACCTCGTTGCTGCCGGCCGGCATCGCCGCCGTCGAGGGCGACTTCAGCGCGGGCGACCCGGTCGAGCTGCGCGACGGATCCGGGCACGCCGTGGCCCGCGGCCTCGTCAACTTCGACGCCAAGGAGATCCCCCAGCTGCTGGGCCGCTCCACCCGCGAACTGGCGCGCGAACTCGGCGCCGAGTACGAGCGGGAGGTCGTCCACCGCGACGACCTGGTGATCCTGCACCCCTGAGGGTTCCGCTTCCGGCGCGCAGTCGAACGGCCGCACCTGCCGACGCTCGAACGGTCCGTACCGGTGGGGGACGTTCCGTGAAACGGCCCCATGGAGCGGTACGGCCTGCTCAACTTTGTGTCTGGGACATGTTCCGCACACGAGCGCCGCGTAAAGGAGGCCGTCGTGAGACGAGTGCGCCCTGGGGTGGCAGCGGCCCGCGGGAGTGCCGGCGGCGCGACTCCGGCTGCCTCCCGCCCGGCTGCCTCACGCCCGGCGGGCGAGGAACGCGCCCTGACGAGCGTGGCGGCCGGGGAGAACTACCGGGAGCGGCGGGAGGAGGACGGCCAGGAGCGGACCCGCCCCGCGGACCTGCCCCGTCTGTGGCACGTCACCCTCAGCGTCTCCGGTGAGGAGGCCGACCTCAAAGAGGTGCGGCGCGCCCTGGAACAGCTCGCCCACGACCACCCCTTCCTCCTGACCAGCCGGTACGCCGTCGACCACGCGGAGATCCGCTACTGGGAAGAGGCCCGCGACCTGCACGACGCGGCCGCCGTCGCCCTGCGCCTGTGGGGCGAGCACCGCCAGACGGCCGGACTGCCGCCCTGGGAGATCGTCGGCCTGGAGGTCATCGACCGCCAGACCTACCACCTGCGTATCGCCGAGGGCTACGGCCCGGCCCCGGCGACCCCGGTCGGGGTCCACCCCTACTGACGGCCTCCCGACCGGTGTGCGGGCAGGTGTCCCGGCAGCTGTCCTCGACCGGCGTCCCTGCGACTGTCCTCGACCGGCGTCCCCACGACTGTCCCGACCGGCGTTCCGACCGGCGCCGCGGCAGGCGTCTCGGCAGGTGTCTCGCGCTGTGGAACGAGCCATGAGAGGGCCCGCGCCGCGCACTACCCTTTCCCTATGACCACGCTCTCGCCGTACGACGCCCTCTCCCCGGTCACCCAGGCCGCCTACCGCGCCAAGGCCGCCGCCGCCGACCTCGCGCCGCTGCCCCGGGCCGCCAAGGACGACGCGCTGCTCGCCATCGCGGACGCGCTGGAGGTCCGTACGAGCGAGATCGTCGAGGCCAACGCCAGGGACATCGCCAAGGC
This sequence comes from Streptomyces sp. ID05-39B, assembly GCF_033794725.1. NCBI lineage: Bacteria > Bacillati > Actinomycetota > Actinomycetes > Kitasatosporales > Streptomycetaceae > Streptomyces > Streptomyces sp. ID05-39B. Next base: position 23,922 of record NZ_JARGEF010000055.1, read on the forward strand.
CCGCGAGGCCGGCACCAGCGAGGCGATCGTCGACCGGCTCACCCTCACCCCGGAGCGGATCCGCGCCATCGCCTCCGACGTGCGCGACGTCGTCGCCCTGCCCGACCCCGTCGGCGAGGTCGTGCGCGGCTCCACCCTCCCCAACGGCATCGACCTGCGCCAGGTCCGCGTTCCGCTCGGCGTGGTCGGCATCGTCTACGAGGCCCGCCCGAACGTGACCGTCGATGCCGCCGCCCTCTGCCTGAAGTCCGGCAACGCGGTCCTGCTGCGCGGCTCCGGCTCCGCCTACGAGTCCAACAGCGCCCTCGTCCGGGTGATTCGCGACGCCGTCGGCGGCGCCGGGCTGCCTGCCGACGCCGTGCAGCTGGTGCCGGGGGAGAGCCGGGAGAGCGTGCGCGAGCTGATGCGCGCCCGCGGTCTCGTCGACGTCCTGATCCCGCGCGGCGGCGCCTCGCTGATCCGCACGGTCGTCACGGAGTCCTCCGTCCCGGTGATCGAGACCGGCACCGGCAACTGCCACGTCTACGTCGACGCGCAGGCCGACCTCGACATGGCCGTCGAAATCCTGATCAACTCCAAGGCCCACCGGGTCAGCGTCTGCAACGCCGCCGAGACCCTCCTGGTCCATCAGGACATCGCCGCCGAGTTCCTGCCCCGGGCCCTCGACGCCCTCGCGGACGCCGGGGTCACCGTCCACGCCGACGAGCGCGTGCTGGCGTACGCCAAGGACTCCAGGGCGACCGTCGTCGAGGCCACGCCGGAGGACTGGGAGACCGAGTACCTCTCCTACGACATCGCCGCCGCCGTCGTCGACTCGCTCGACAAGGCCGTCGAGCACATCCGGCTGTGGACCTCCGGCCACACCGAGGCCATCGTGACCACCTCCCAGCAGGCCGCCCGCCGCTTCACCCAGCTGGTCGACTCCACCACGGTCGCCGTGAACGCCTCCACGCGCTTCACCGACGGCGGCCAGTTCGGCTTCGGCGCGGAGATCGGCATCTCCACCCAGAAGCTGCACGCCCGCGGCCCCATGGGCCTGCCCGAGCTGACCAGCACCAAGTACATCGTCACCGGCGACGGTCACGTACGGCGCTGACAGGCGTCGACGGGGGCGTCGGCGGGGCGCGCGGCGCCCGCCGGGGGCGTGCGCGTCTGCGCACCGTCTCAGCAGGCGGATGAATCTCCGGACCGTCTGCCCAAAATGACCCCCCAGGTCTACTCTGGATCCGTGCCGGAGGACGTGGGGGGCACGCCGTTCCCTGACGGCTGGGAGCCCGACGACGACCACGACCGCGGGGTGTCGGACGAAGAGTTCGCCTCCGTGGTCTTCGACGAGGCCTTCGTACAGGCGGCACCGGTGCACGAGCCGACCGCTGTCGAACGGCTCCTGGCCGCCGCGCGGGCGAGAGCCGAGGCCTCCGAGGCGGAAGCGCACCGCGCCCGCTACGACGACCTGTACGGCCCCGGCGCGCTCGGCCATGATCCGGACTACGAGGATCTGGACGACTCCGACGACCCCGACGACCCGGACACCTGGGGCCGCCGGAACGGCCGGTTCGGACCGTACGGCAAGCAGGTCCGCTGGCACCGGCCGGTCGCCTGGATGCTCGCCGTCGTCATGGGCGTCGGCATGGTCGTCCTCGCCTTCGCCGCGGTCTACCGGGGCGCCCCCGCTTCCGGCAACCGCGACCAGTTCCCCTCACCCACCTCGACCGGGCTCGAACAGGGGGCGGGGCAGGTTCCGTCCGGCTCCACCGATCAGTCCCGGCCACCCGTCGCGGCCGTCCCGCGCACGCCCTGAGGGAGCGCTGCCCGACGGGTGAGAACCTGTCAGAACTTGTCGCGCAGCGGGGCGTTTACCCCGGGTCCCGGCGACCTACTCTCAAAGTATGGGCGGGCCCGGAGAGCCACCGGACGGGGCACCCGAGGGGAGTCCCGGTGGCGGCGAGGACGAGTACCGATCCGTCGTCTTCGACGAATCGTTCGTCCGCGCTGCCCGCCTCCAGGAGTACTCCGCCGAGGAGCGCATCGCCGACCACGCCCCCGCCGTACGCCGCCGCCCGCCCCTGCGCCGCAGTGGCCTGCCCCGGCAGGCGCTCGCCCTGGTCCTGCTCATCGCTGTCGCCTTCGGCACCGCGATCTACATGGGCGTCCGTCATCCCTACCAGAACCCGGCCGCCCGCCGGGCCGTCGAGCCGCTGCGGACGACCGTCATCCCGCTCGCCCCGCAGGGCGCCGTGCCCGGCACCGCCGACCCCGCGTACCTGTACGCGCACAGTCCGGCCGCGCAGTACCGCGTCGGCGCCGAGGGCATCCCGCTGCCGCCCTCCCGGCGCACCGCGCACTTCTCCGACAGCCAGGTCGTCACCGCCCTGACCACCGCGAAGGACTACATCGTGCGGTCCTCGCTCTATCCGGAGGTGCTCACCGGGCAGCAGGTCCGGCCCGTGCGGGTGCTGCTCGATCCCGAGCAGCTCGACCAGTTCGACGAGAGCTTCACCCACCCGGCCGCCGACGGACGGCACGTGCCCACCGGCTGGCTGGTGCGCATCGATCCCGCCCGGGCCGAACTCGCCGATCGCGGGATCCGGGTCCAGGGCACCCTCCAGGCCTCCGAGAGCGACGCGTCCACCCTGGAGGTCACCGCCGACCACACCTTCGTGTACGCACTGCGGCCGGCCGGGGCCGACGCGAAGTCGCCGGTCTCGCTGTTCACCGTCCGCCGGGAGCTGCAGTTCCGCTTCGACCGCGACGACCTGCGACTGCGCCAGACGCAGCTGATCGTCTCCTACGTCCAGGCCGGCCCGCTGTCCTGCGCCGAGGACTCCACGAACCACCTGCGCCCGCTGCTCGCCGGCCAGACCGCCAGGACGGGCGGTCCGGCCGGCACCGACCCCTACGCCACAGGCGGCGCGACGCCGCTCTGCGGATCACTGGCGGCGAGCGCACAGCCGAGGGTCTGAGCAGTCCGGGCCATCCGGGCTGCCCGGACTGTTCGAGCGGCGGTGGGAAGGAGTCCCCTCCCCGTCCCGCGGCCGTCAGTTCCGTAAATCCTCGGTTCCGTCAGCTCCCCAGTCCCGTCAACCCGTCAATCCGTCAGTCCTCAGTCCTCGGCGCGCGGGGGCGCGTCCGTGGGCCGGTCCTTCGGGGGTGCGGTGCCGGGCGCGGCACCGGTGAAGCCGTCGAAGCCGCGACGCACCCGGCCGCCCAGGTTGCCGGCCCCGCCCGCGATGTCCGTGACCAGTCTCATCAGCGGGTCCTTGGACGTCTTGACGTGGTCGGCGTAGTGCGACGCCGACTCGCGGAAGGAGTCGGAGACCGAGGTGTCCTTGTCCTCACCGCGGCGCGGGTAGTGGCCGTCCAGGATCCGCTGGTAGTCGCGGGACTCGGCCCACTTCTTCAGCTCGGCCGCGCGCACGGTGGTGAAGGGGTGCGAGCGGGGCAGCACATTGAGGATCTTCAGCACGGAGTCGCGCAGGTCACCGCCGGCCTCGTAGTCCTCGGCCTGCTTCAGGAACGCGTCCACGTTCATCTCGTGGAGGTGATTGCCGCCCGCGATCTTCATCAGGCCGCGCATCGAGGCCGTCAGGTCCTGGCCGACCAGCAGGCCGGCCCGGTCCGCGGACAGCTCCGACTTGCGGAACCACTCGCGCAGCGCTGTCACGATCGCCATGATCGCGAGGTTGCCCAGCGGGATCCAGGCGACCTTGACGGCGAGGCTCGTCAGGAACAGCAGGATCGTGCGGTACACGGAGTGCCCGGACAGGGCGTGCCCCACCTCGTGGCCGATGACCGCCCGCATCTCCTCCTCGTCGAGCAGCTCGACGAGGCCGGTGGTGACCACGATGATCGGCTCGTCCAGGCCGATGCACATCGCGTTGGGCTGCGGGTCCTGGTTGACGTACATCGCCGGGACCTTCTCCAGGTCCAGGATGTAGCAGGCGTCCCGCAGCATGTCGTTCAGATGCGTGAACTGCTGGTCCGATACGCGGACCGAGTCGGACAGGAACAGCAGGCGCAGACTCCGCTCGGGCAGCAGCCCGCTGAGCGCCTTGAAGACCGTGTCGAAACCGCTCAGCTTGCGCAGTGCCACCAGGGCCGATCGGTCGGCCGGGTGCTCGTACGCACGCGAGGAGACACCGGGAAAGCGCTTGCGCTGCCTGCTCGGCACGTTCTCGTGACCGTTGTGCTCGTGGCCGTCGTCGGACATCCATCCCCCAAGTGCGTGTGTATGGCCCTTGTATGTGTGGTCCTTTGCGGACCTTTGTGCAGCCCTTTGCGCCCCCGAAGCAGGGCCCACCCTAGGCGGAGTTACGGTGGACGGGCACTACACCGAACGGAGTCCCGCGCCATGGAGCACACCCCCGCCGCAGCCTGGATCGCGCAGGCCGCCGACGCGGCGCAACAGCAAGGTTCGGGGAACCTGCTGCGGGTCGTACTGATCGTGATGGTCCTGGGTTGTGCGCTGACGGCCTGGTTCCTGTTGCGGGGCTACAAGCGGAAAGACGACTGAGCCGCCGGGAAGGTTCCCCCTCGCTTCCCCGCCGCCCCCGCCCGACGGCGGAGTCGGCGTGTGGTGCGCCGAGGCGCCCGCTTACGATGGGCCGACATCTTTATCCCGCCTCCTCCGCTCCCGGCTTCTCGCGAGCGGAGGGACCCGATCGGATAGGTCCTGCCGAAGATGAGCTTCCACAGCGCCGCTGCCCAGTTGGTCACCCTCGCCGCCGAGGGCGAGGAGCACGGTGGCAACCACGAGAGCCTGAGCCCGCTGCTCACCGGTGGTGGTGCCTTCGTGATCCTGATGCTCCTGCTGTGGATCACCACCCGCTTCAACCGCGACCGCTGAGGGACACCGTGTTCATAGCGGGGCACTCCGGGCGCACGCCGGCCGGTGCCCTCAGGACGGGCCGGTAGGGTCTGCACGCATGGGAGAGCAGGACATGCCTACCGGTCCGTCGAACGGCCCGTCGAACCCGGGCAAGCGCCGCCTCGGCGTCATGGGCGGAACGTTCGATCCGATCCACCACGGGCACCTCGTGGCGGCCAGTGAGGTCGCCGCACAGTTCCGCCTGGACGAGGTCGTGTTCGTCCCGACCGGCGAGCCGTGGCAGAAGAGCCACCGCAGAGTCTCCCTGGCCGAGGACCGCTACCTGATGACGGTCATCGCGACCGCCGAGAACCCGCAGTTCTCGGTCAGCCGCATCGACATCGACCGCGGCGGGCCCACCTACACCGTGGACACCCTGCGCGACCTGCGGTCCCTCAATCCGGACACCGACCTCTTCTTCATCACCGGCGCGGACGCCCTGGGCCAGATCCTGACCTGGCGGGACAGCGAGGAGCTGTTCTCCCTCGCCCACTTCATCGGGGTCACCCGGCCAGGCCACAACCTCGCCGACCCCGGCCTCCCCGAGGGCGGCGTCTCCCTCGTGGAGGTCCCCGCACTGGCCATCTCCTCCACGGACTGCCGCGTGAGAGTCGCCAAGGGCGACCCCGTCTGGTATTTGGTGCCGGACGGAGTCGTGCGCTACATCGACAAGCGCGAGCTGTACCGCGGCGAGTGAGCCGAGAGGGGCACCGGTGAACGACCGAAACGAGGCGGACTACGGGGAGATCCCGTACGAACTCGTCGGCTATGACGAGTACGGGCAGCCTGTGTACCGCCAGGTCCAGCCCCAGCAGGCCTACGACCCGTACGGACAGCAGCAGGGCTACGGCTACGACCCGTACACCCAGGGCGGCCAGCAGCAAGCCGCCCACCCCTCCTACGACACGGGTCAGCAGCCGGCGACGCCCGCCTACGACCCCTACGACACGGGTCAGCAGCCGGCGACGCCCGCCTACGACACGGGTCAGCAGCCGGCCACGCCCGCCTACGACCCGTACGACACGGGTCAGCAGCCGGCCACGCCCGCCTACAACCCGTACGACACTGGCCGGCAGGCCCCTGTCCAAGAGGCCTACGGCACCGGTACGCGCGGGGAGCAGGTCGCCGGGACCGCGGCCCCGTACGACCCCTACGGGCAGACCGCCACCACCGGGCAGCAGCCGCGGGCCGGTGAGCAGACCGCCTACATTCCTCAGCAGGCCCGACCGGCCGAGGCCGAGGCGGTCGACGAGGGCACCGACGCCTCCGCGGGGACCCGACGGGACTACACCGAACAGTTCGCGTTCGTCGAGGATCCCGACGGCGACTCCGAGGACGTCATCGACTGGCTGAACTTCACCGAGAACCGCACCGAACGCCGCGAGGAGGCCAAGCGCCGTGCCCGCGGCCGCCTGGTCGCCCTCGTCGTCGTCCTCGCGCTGACCGCGGCCGGCGGCGTGGGCTACCTCTGGTACGCCGGGAAACTGCCCGGACTGTCGTCCTCCGACGACTCCAGCACCGGCACCACTGCCGCCCCCGCCGCCCAGAAGCGCGACGTGATCGTGGTCCACCTGCACGACACCGCCCGCGGCGGCACGTCCACGGCCCTGCTCGTCGACAACACCACCACCGAGCAGGGCACCACCGTGCTGCTGCCCAACTCCCTCGTCGTCACCACCGACGACGGCACCACGACGACCCTCGCCAAGTCCGTCGACGGCGACGGCTCCGCCGGCACGCGCCAGTCGCTGGACACCGTCCTCGGCACCGAGATCCAGGGCACCTGGCGGCTGGACACCCCCTATCTGCAGAACCTCGTCGACCTCGTCGGCACGATCGAGGTCGACACGGACACCGCCGTGCCCGACCCCGCCGCCAAGAAGAAGGGTCAGGCCCCGCTCGTCAGCAAGGGCGAGGGCCAGTCCCTGAGCGGCAAGATGGCCGTCGCCTACGCCACCTACCGCGCCGAGGGCGAGGCCCAGAACGCCCAGTTGAAGCGGTTCGGCCAAGTCATGCAGGCCGTGCTGCGCAAGGTGTCGTCCGACCCGCAGGGCGCCACCGTCACCGTGCAGACGCTGGCGCAGATCCTCGACCCCTCGCTCACCGACAAGGACCTCGGCGCGTTCCTCGCCAACCTCGCCGACCTCGCCAAGGGCGGCGACTTCAAGACCGCCATGCTGCCCGTCCAGGCCGACGGCACGCTCAGCGCCGAGGCCAGCGCGAGCGTGGTCAAGGACGTCCTCGGCGGGACCGCCAAGAGCCCCGCGAAGGACGCGGCGGTCAGCGTCTCCGTGCGCAACGCCAGCGGAGTCAGGGCCACCACCGAGGACGCGCGCGTGGTGCTCCTCAACGGCGGCTTCACCTTCCTGGACGGCGGCACGGCGGGCACCGCGTCCGCCTCCAAGGTGCTTTACGCGGACGCCGCCGACAAGGAGAACGCCACCGACGTCGCCAAGACCCTGGGCCTGCCCGAGGACACGGTGGCGAAGGGCGCGGTCCCGGCGAACGCGGACGTGACGGTCGTCCTGGGGACGGACTACGAGCGCCCGTCGCCCTAGCCGGGGCGCGATCGGGGGGCCTCCCAAGGGAGTGACCCCCCGGTCACGCAGGGGCCGGGTGTATTCGCGTGGGGTGCCGTCGGCGGCCGTGAGACCCTTGAGGTCAAACGACCACCGACGGAAAGCCATGTAGTGACCGCCACTGACCGCTCCATCGAGCTCATCCGGACCGCCGCCCAGGCGGCCGCCGACAAGCTCGCGCACGACATCATCGCCTACGACGTCAGCGACGTGCTGTCGATCACGGATGCCTTCCTGCTGGCCTCCGCTCCCAACGACCGCCAGGTCAAGTCGATCGTCGACGAGATCGAGGAGCACATCCAGAAGGAACTCGGCGTCAAGCCGGTCCGCCGCGAGGGCGACCGCGAGGCCCGCTGGGTTCTGCTCGACTACGTCGACATCGTCGTCCATGTCCAGCACAGCGAGGAGCGAGTCTTCTACGCCATGGAGCGGCTGTGGAAGGACTGCCCCGAGCTGGAGCTGCCCGCCGACGCCAAGGCGACCCGGGGCAAGGCCCAGGAACACGCCAAACTCCAGGCCGCCGAGGACGCCGCAGAGCCGGGTGGTGACTGGTAATGACCGCAACGGGTGCCGAGGCCGGGTCCGCGGCCGGCCGTACGCCGGGCCGCGGCCGGCGCGTCATCCTCTGGCGACACGGCCAGACCCTGTGGAACGTGGAGCGCCGCTTCCAGGGCACCACGGACGTCCCGCTGACCGAGACCGGCGTGGCCCAGGCCCGCCGGTCCGCCCGGCTGCTGGCGTCCCTCAAGCCCGACGCGATCGTCGCCTCCGACCTCCAGCGGGCTGCGAACACGGCCGCCGAGCTGGCCGCGCTCACCGGCCTGGACGTGACCCACGACGAGGCCCTGCGCGAGACGTACGCGGGCGTCTGGCAGGGGCTGACGCACGAGGAGATCGTCTCCCGGTTCGGCGACGAGTACACCGCGTGGAAGCGCGGTGAGCCCGTCCGTCGCGGCGGCGGCGAACTGGAGTCGGAGGTGGCCGACCGCGCCGCCCCCGTCGTGCTCCGGCACGCCGAGAAGCTGCCCGCGGACGGCACGCTCGTCGTCGTCAGCCACGGCGGCACGATCCGCACCACCATCGGCCGCCTGCTCGGTCTCGAGGCGGACAGCTGGGAGAGCCTCGGCGGCCTCTCCAACTGCTGCTGGTCCGTTCTCGGCGAGGGCGCGCGCGGCTGGAGGCTCCTCGAGCACAACGCCGGCACGCTGCCGGAGCCGGTCCTCGGCGACGACGACTGAGCGTCTCAGGGCGGCCCGGACCCGGATTTCACTTTCCGGCAGGTCGCAGGCTAAAGTTCTTCTTGTTCGCCCCGCCGAGCGGGGCGAAACACCATGTGACTCCGGTCGCGTGGCACGAGGGGCTATAGCTCAGTTGGTAGAGCGCCTGCATGGCATGCAGGAGGTCAGGAGTTCAATTCTCCTTAGCTCCACTGATCGACACTCCATGGAGTTGTCAAAGATCGGTGTCAAAGGGTTTCGAGAAGATCCCGTCCCCCAGGGGCGGGATCTTTTTTTATTGTCTGCGCAACAACTCCGCCCGCCGTGCCGTCTCCTCGTCCTCCGGGGTGTAGACCACGATCCGGCACTCCGGCATGCCGTCGACCGACAGCGACATGGATGTCATCCGCAGATCGCCCACCGCGGCGTGCCGGAAGACCTTCACTCGGCGGCCCGGCTCCGCCACGTCACCGGACTCCCACAGCCGCGCGAACAGCGGGCTCGCCGCCGACAGCGCGCATATGAAGTCCTCCCAGACGGGCTCGCCGGCATGCAGGCCGTACGCGGCGCGCATGGTCGCCACCATCACCGGCAGCTCCGCGTCCCGGAACAGCAGCGGGCAGGCCTCCTCGTCCACCGTGAACAGCGCCCACAGCGCGTTGGCCGGCGTCCCGGCCGACGCCCGTGTCGAGGCCAGGAACAGATCCTCGTACACGGCGTTGGCGGCCAGGATGTCGTACCGCGAGTTGTAGACCACCGCGGGCCGGGGTGCGAGGGCGTCGATGATGCCCCGGATCTCCGGCCCCACACTGCGCGGCAGGGCCTCCGGCGTCGGCACGTACGGCACTTCGGCCAGGTGGTAGAGGTGCTCCCGCTCCGGCGGTTCCAGCCGCAGGGTGCGCGCCACCGCGTCCAGCACCTGGGCGGACGCGTTGATCGGCCGGCCCTGCTCCAGCCAGGTGTACCAGGTGACGCCCACGCCCGAGAGCTGGGCGACCTCCTCCCGCCGCAGCCCCGGCGTACGGCGCCGCAGACCTGGTGGCATGCCGACCTCGGCCGGTGTCACCCGGGCCCGCCTGCTGCGCAGGAAGGCCGCCAGCTCCGGGCGCCGCCGCTGCGCGGACCCGCTCCTCGCACGGTCCGGGCCTGTCCTCGCCGCCATCGTCACGTCAGTCACCGTCCATCCCCCGTTCCTCCCCTGCCGGTTGCTGCCAGGTGCTGTCGGTACCAGCATCGACGGGCTCTCGGCACCCGTACCGAAGCCGCGTCAGGCTCGGCGGCATGACGACCTCACCCCGGACGAGCCCGGCTTCCGCACCTGTTCCAACTCCTGCCACCAGTAAAGACCCTGGCACTGACAATCGGCCCCGGCGCCTGCTGGCGGTCGTGCTCGCCGCCCAGTTCATGGCACTGCTGGACGTCTTCATCGTGAACGTCGCGGCCCCCACGATCGGTTCCGACCTGAAAGCCTCGGGTGCCGACCTCCAACTGGTCGTCGCCGGCTACGCCGTCACCTACTCCGTGCTGCTCATCACCGGCGCCCGGCTCGGCGACCGGTTCGGCCACGGCCGGGTCCATCTCGTCGGGCTGGCCCTGTTCACCGCCGCCTCGCTGGCCTGCGGACTGGCGCCGGGATCCGCCGAGCTGATCGTGTTCCGGCTGGCGCAGGGCGCCGGGTCCGCGGTGATGATCCCTCAGGTGCTGAGCCTGATCCAGCGCACCTTCGTGGGCGAGGCCCGGATGCGGGCGCTCGGCGCGTACTCCGCGGTCCTCGCCGTCGGCGCGGCGGCCGGCCAGGTCGTCGGCGGCCTGCTGGTCAGCGCGGACCTGCTGGGCACCGGCTGGCGGCCGGTGTTCCTGGTCAACGTGCCGGTGGGCCTCTTCCTGCTGGCCGTAGGCAGGCGGGTCCTGCCGCTCGGCGCCGGGGAGCGGCAGGCGCCCGCCCGCGGCCTGGACGTGTCCGGCCTGGTGCTGCTCGGCGCGGCGGTGTCCCTGGTCACCGTCCCGCTCGTGCTCGGCCAGGAGGAGCACTGGCCGCTGTGGTCCTGGCTCTCGCTGGCCGTCGGCGTGCTGCTGTTCGCCCTGTTCTGCGGCTACGAGTCCCGTCTCGCGCGGCGCGGCGGTGCCCCGCTGATCGCACCTCGTGTACTGCGCCACCCCGGGATGGGTCTGGCCGTACTGCGCATCGGGTCCGTCATGGCGGTCAACGGCGGCTTCCTGTTCGTCCTCACCCTGCACGTCCAGGCGGGCCTCGGTTACAGCGCGCTGCGCGCGGGCCTGACGTTCGCGCCGACCGCGGTCGTCTTCGGCGTGGTCGGTCTGACCTGGCGCAGGTGGCCCGCCGCCTGGCAACGGGCGCTGGCCCCGGCCGGCTTCACGCTCACAGCGCTCTCGGTGGCGGCGGTGGGCCTCGCCCTCAGGGGCGGTGACCATGGGGGCGTGTGGGTGTACCCCGCGTACGCCGGAGTGGGGGTGGGGCTCGCGCTGGCGTTCAGTCCCACGCTCACCCGGGCCCTGGCCGCCGTACGTCCCGAGGACGCCGCAGACGCCAGCGGGCTGCTCGCCACGGTCACGCAGCTCGGGCAGCTGATCGGCGTCGCGGCCTTCGGCGCACTCTTCCTGGACCGGCTTGAGTCACTCGGGGCCCCGGAGGCGTATACCTCTTCGGAAGCGCTTCTCACATGCATGTTCGCGCTCGCTGCGACAGCAGCGCTCGGTGCCGTGTCCGGACTGGTACTGAGGCGTCGCTGACCGTATTGGCCCGGCCGTGGCAGAATCAAACGGCCGGAAGGGGGCGCGGCCCGACGGGAGGGAGTTGCGATGCCTGCGAGCATCATCGGAGAGGGCGGTCACCTCTCCGAAGCAGCGGTGACACCGGACACGGCCACCCGGCTCAGCTGCCCTTCCTGCGGTTCCGCGTTCGTGGCCCAGGTCCTCGGTGACAACGGCGGGATCTCCTACGTGTGCACGGCCTGCGGCCACAGCTGGAGCTGATCGATGGGTGCCCACAGGCGGAAGTGCGACTGGTGCGGCAGTGGCACCCCGATCGTCCGCGACATGGAGCCGGTCAATCCGGACTACCAGTACTGGTGCGAGGAATGCGCGCGGGCGCTGATCATAAAGGGCGACCCGATCGAGACGTACCGGGAACTGGAGGGTGAGCCGATCTACGGCCGGCTCCTCGAGGAGCACTGCACGCTCAAGCGCTTCTACTCGTTCGTCACTGCCTGAAGCGCGAATTAGGGCAGAGATGCATGAATCGGGCATAGCGGAAACGATTTGGTGGTGCACCCCCAGGAGCGTGTAATGTTGGCGTCGCCACCAGGGAAGCCCGGTGGACACCGCAAGGGGCTATAGCTCAGTTGGTAGAGCGCCTGCATGGCATGCAGGAGGTCAGGAGTTCAATTCTCCTTAGCTCCACAGCAGATCCCGCCGGATCGAAAGATCCGGCGGGATCTTTTTTGCGTGCGTTCCGGGTCCGCACGCGCGCGGGTGCGGCGACAGACGCGCGTGCGGCGGGAAATGAGCCGAGGGGCCGTGCCGTCGGGGACGGCCCCTCCAGGTGTCGTACGGGATCAGCGGCCCAGGGCGCGGCGGCCGCGGCCCTGGGAGAGCACCGGGAGGTTGCGGGAGGGCTCCTTCGCGCGCGTGTCCTCCTCGATCCGCAGGGCCAGCGCCGGGCAGCGGCGCACGGCGCGCAGCGCCTTCGCCTCCGCGTAACGCGGCACCTTCGCCTGCGCGACCGTCGGGAAGCCGTCGGCGCCGAGCTGGAAGACCTCGGGGAGGATGTCCGCGCACAGGCCGTGGCCGCGGCACAGGGTCCAGTCCACGAAGATCTTCTGACGGCTGTCGCCGCCGTCCTCGGGCGCTCCGCCTGCCGTGATGCCCGCGGGGGCCATGCCGCCCTCGAAGAGCGGCAGAACGCCCTCCACGGGCCGTCCGCAGCCATTGCCGAGGACATGGGCCGCCAGGTCGTCGGTGAACGCCTTGATGGTCGACTCCAGGAACATCGCGGAGCCGTCCGGGTGCGAGCAGGCACCGCGCCGCTTCACGTTCTTGGCGACCTGCTTGAGCGCTTCGAGGGCGGCGGGGCCGCCGCCGTTGATGATGTCCTCCAGGCCGCGCGCAGCGGCCGGCAGGCCGAGGTAGCAGGGACCGCACTGGCCCGCGCTCTCCTCGGCCAGCCACTGGGCCACCCGCAGCGACTCGCCCAGCGGGCAGGTCTCCTGGCTGATCGGCAGGATCGCGCCGGCACCGAGCGCGCCGCCCACCGCGTCCAGGGAGTTGCGGGAGACGACCGCCTCGTTGACCGTCGCGGCGTCGATCCACTTGCCGTGGTACCCGCCGGTCAGCACGCCCTGCGGGACCGGCGGGGCGCCGGCCAGCTGGAGGACGTAGCGCAGCGGGACACCCGTGGGGACCTCGATCACCATGGGGCGGGCGACAGCGCCGGAGACGGTCAGCATGACGGTGCCGGGCTCGTCGTAGAGGCCGGTGTTGCCGTAGCGCTCCGGGCCGATGCGGGCGCCGATGGCCAGCTGGGCGAACGTCTCGGCGTTGGAGAGCAGGGTCGGGGCGCCGCCGACGCCGTTCTGCGAGGCGCTGACCTTGCGGCCGGGCGGGATCGCCGGGCCGCCGTCGATGGAGCGGATCACGGACGCGGCCGCGCCGGTGACCATGCGGATCGGATTGCGCTGGACGAACGCCTTCAGGGCCGAGCGGCGGCCGTTGCTGAGGCCGCGCTCGGCCAGTGCCGCCTCCATGGAGCGCTGGGTCGACTCGCGGGTGACCGCCACCACGAGCGTGCGGGCACCCAGCGCCTCGGCGACCAGCAGCGCGCCGTCCAGGATGAGGTGCGGCGCGCGGTTGATCAGGACCGTGTCCTTGCGGCAGGCCGGTTCGTCCTCGCTGCCGTTGACGACGACGACGGGCCGTACGCCGCGCTTGATCGCCGCGTCGGCGACGGAGCGCAGCTTCTTGTGGAAGGGGAAGCCCGCGCCGCCGCGGCCCTTCAGGTTGATGCGTTCCGAGAGCTGCGCGAGCTTCTCGCCGCCCATGGGTTCCAGCGGCCCGTGCACCTTCAGGTGCATGGGCAGATCGAGTCTCTCGACAAGGTCGAAGCCCGACGTGAGCTGCGGAAGGCCGACCACGCGGACTTCTGGGACGTCGGGCAGGGCCTCGTTCACCTATAGCCTCCGGAAGGCGTGTTCCAAGGTTCGCCCGAGCCCGGCGCGTCGAAGGACGCTCCGGGGGGTGGTTCATCGGCGGGACCGCTGTTGTACGTGTCGTTCGGGTTGTACGCGTCATACCGGGTGTTTGTCTCACCGGTGTCGTACACGTCACTTCCGCCGTACCCGCCGGTGCCCGGATTGCCATAGACCGGGATGTTGAATCCCGTGTCCTGGAGCGGGTCGTAGACCGACTGCGGCGCCTCGCCGACCGGCGGCGGGGACGGAATCGGCCAGTTGCCGGAGGTGCTGCCGCCGCTGTCCACGCGCGAGACGGCCTCGGCGGCCCGCATGTCGAACGACAGGTCCATGCGCGCGGTCTGGTCGGTGGCGAACGACTGGTCCGCGCGCGGGGGCGTCGATACGGCCCTGTAGGCGGCGGCGAAGCCGTTCACGGGCT
>NZ_JARGEF010000560.1:0-601 GCF_033794725.1 Streptomyces sp. ID05-39B
GGGACAACCCTAAGGTGGGCCGGCGCAGGCGGCGGCTCCTCAGGGCATGTGGTGATCCGCTCTTGTCAACTGGCGCCCGGCTCTTAGGCTTCGCCCATGCAGCAAGCCGAGATCATGCAGCGAGTCGTCGGCATTCTTACCGAAGCGGTTGAGATGCGGCGACAGCTCCGCGAGAGCCCCGATGCCGAGATGGCACTGACCGGATCCATTTCCGCGCTGCTCGTGGAAACTCTGCCCAGGATCAACCTGCCCTCTGATGCAAGCGCCCAGGAAACCACCGACATCATCACGGAGGCTCTGGCGCCGGCCATCGTGACCCTCTCCAACTGCTTCTCCTACGCTTTCGTCCACCTGGCGGAGGTACACGACGAGGGCCGCACCGACACCTCAACCGCTGATGTCCTGCGGGTCCTGGCCCTCCAGTTCGCACCGCGAGACGGTGCCTGACTGGCCGCCGCCCAGCCGCGGAACGGGAGAGTGGGAGCGGGGCGGGGCAGGATCCGATGCCTTCGGCCGCCTTCGACCACTGCTGTGAGCGACGACCATCTGAAGCCTCCAGTGCCGACAGCTTCGTCCATCGACGGCATCCCTTTCACGATCA
>NZ_JARGEF010000561.1:0-584 GCF_033794725.1 Streptomyces sp. ID05-39B
GTACACGGTGACCCCCGGCCCGCACTCCAGCCCCCGCCCCCGCAGCCACGCCCACGTCTCCGCGTCCGCGTGCAGGTCGACCAGCAGCGTCGTCGTCCCGGCCGACCGCAGCCGCAGCTCCTCACGGAACCAGTGCCAGGGGAAACCGGTGTAGCGAACGGTCGACGGCGTCGTACGGGCCAGTGCCAGATGCGGCAGCCGCTGCTTGCGGTCGAGCTGGAGCTGCCCGGTGACGAACACGGTCAGCGGTCCGGGTGCCGCCGCGGCGGCCCGCAGCCGGGTCAGCACGGCCTGCGGCTCCAGGGGGTCGGCGAGTTCGACGACGTTCGCCGTGTCGGTGCCGGCCAGCACGGCGGGCGGCACGGCCGCGAGCACGGGGAGCACGGACGCCGCGTCCACCAGGCATCCCCTGCCCACGGGTGAGGCCGCGAGCAGCAGCACGGTTCCGGGCATCGTCCCTCCCCCTGTCGATCACGTACGTCAGCACCGTAACCGCTGCTGCTGCAAAGGGGGGCCTCAGGTCTGCAAACGTCCCCGTTCGGGGCGTTCGTCGCCGTCCGTGCCCTGCCCGCCCCCCACACCCC
>NZ_JARGEF010000562.1:0-551 GCF_033794725.1 Streptomyces sp. ID05-39B
GGCTGGGTGATGCCGCCGTGGTCGGTGAAGGTGCCGCGGGCGTCGAGGTGCGGATGGTGCGGGGCCTCGCGCAAGGACAGCACGGGCGCGACGCAGGCGTCGGTGCCCTCGAAACGGGCCGTCCACGCCTCGCGGGTGCGGGAGGCGAAGCGGGCCGCGACGGCCTCGCGCAGGTCGCCCCAGCGGGTCCGGTCCGTTCGGGCGTCGTCGAAGCCGTCGAGGCCGAGGAGGCGGACGAACTCGTCGTAGAACCGCGGTTCCAGGGCGCCGACGGCCATGTGGCCGCCGTCGGCGGTCTCGTAGGTGCCGTAGTAGGGGCAGCCGCCGTCCAGGAGGTTGGCGGCCCGGCGGTCCTGCCAGCCGCCGGCGGAGAGCATGCCGTGGATCATGGCGGAGAGATGGGCGGTGCCGTCGACGATGGCGGCGTCGACGACCTGGCCGGTGCCCGTGGCGCGCGCGTGGTGCAGCGCGGCGAGGACGCCGACGACGAGGTAGAGGGAGCCGCCCGCGTAGTCGCCGAGGAGGTTGGCGGGGGCGGCTCCCTCTACCTC
>NZ_JARGEF010000563.1:0-538 GCF_033794725.1 Streptomyces sp. ID05-39B
GTGAAGGTGGTGAGGGGGGTGCTCATCCGGCTGGTGTGCTCCCGTCGTGCCGGGTGGTGGGCTGGTGATCGAGGCCGCCGGACAGGCCGTACACGGGGCGGGCCTCGGATATGGGGGACAGCGGCATGACGGGCGGTACGTCCGCGAGGGCCGGGCCGGCCGGGTTCGGCGGGGTGTCCGTCTCCAGGCTCTGCTGGGCCTCGGCGAGGCCGACGCCGCGCTGGAAGGCGGCCATGAGGCCGGGGTCGTGCCCGGCGGGCTGCTCGCCGTCCGGGCGGGGGGCCGGCGGGCCGCCGCGCAGCTGGGGTGCGAGGTGCTCGTGGGCGCGGCGGCGGGGCAGCTGGGGCTTGCCCATGGTGCCGCGCACGGCGCCCGCGCGCGGGGTGGGCACCAGGCCGGCGATCTCCTCCACGGCGGCCCGGTCACCGGGCCGGACACCGGGTACGGCCTCGGCCGGGTTGTGCCTCTCCTCGTGCGCGCCGCGGACGGGGAGGGGGGCCGGGCGGCCACCGTCCGGGCGCGGGGTGTCGTGCTGGAC
>NZ_JARGEF010000564.1:0-536 GCF_033794725.1 Streptomyces sp. ID05-39B
ACACCGCCGGCACCCCAGTCCACATGCGACGTCGGCTCATCCACATGCAACGTAGGAGGCAGCACACCACGACGTAACGCCTCCACCATCTTGATCACACCACCCACCCCCGCCGCCGCCATCGTGTGACCGATGTTCGACTTCAACGAACCCAGCCACAACGGCCGCTCCCCCGAATGCCCCCTCCCATACGTGGCCAACAACGCCTGCGCCTCGATCGGATCCCCCAGCCTGGTCCCCGTCCCATGCGCCTCCACCACATCCACATCCACCACACCAAGCCCCGCATCCGCCAACGCCCGACGAATCACCCGCTGCTGCGACGGACCGTTCGGCGCCGTCAGACCATTGGAAGCACCGTCCTGATTCACCGCCGACCCCCGCAACAACGCCAACACCCGATGCCCACGCGCACGCGCATCCGACAACCGCTCCAACACCACCAACCCCGCACCCTCACCCCAACCAGTGCCATCAGCCGACTCCGCGAACGCCTTGCACCGCCCATCAGCCGACAACCCACGCTGCCGGGAGAA
>NZ_JARGEF010000565.1:0-530 GCF_033794725.1 Streptomyces sp. ID05-39B
TCTGAGGGGTTCGCCCCCGCCGCCCTCACCCGTTCCCATCCCCAGGGGCTTCGCCCCTTCGACCCCGGCGGGGGCGCTGCCCCCGGCACCCCGGCCGGGCGTTCGCCCCTGCATCCCGGCCGGGCCTTTGCCCTGGACGCCGGCGGGGGGCTTCGCCCCTGCGCCCCAGCCGGGCGTTCGCCCCTGCACTCCGACGGGGGCGCTGCCCCCGGCACCCCGGCCGGGCCTTTGCCCGTGCACCCCGGCGGGGGGCTTCGCCCCTGCACCCCGACGGGGGCGCTGCCCCCATAGACCACGACGGGGCGCTGACCTCGCACCCAGCCGAGGGCTTCGCCCCCTGCACCCCCGGCGGGGTGTTGCCCTGGGCCCCGCAAGGGCATCGCCCGCTGCGCCCGAGCCGGGCCACCGCCTCCCTGTCGGTCCCCGTGCCCCTCGCGGGCCACTCTCCCCTTACGCCAACCGTGCGTGCTTCCCCTCGTTTCTGGGCGGGGGTGGGGTGTCGTGGGTCAGGATTTCGGGGTGCTGAGTCG
>NZ_JARGEF010000056.1:0-37870 GCF_033794725.1 Streptomyces sp. ID05-39B
GCTACCCGTCCCTCACCCTGAACCTGCTGCTCACGCCGATCATGATGCTGCTGCTCTTCGTCTACATCTTCGGTGGCGTGATGAGCGCCGGCATCGGCGGCGGCCTCCGCGGCGAGTTGGATGAGCTTGTCGGTCGCGTCAGCGTTGCCCGCGTCCGCGAGGCGGCGCAGCTCCTGGCTGCCCGATCAGCGCGTACCGGCCGTGGGAGGCGGGCCTGCTGCCCGGCCCGTACGCCCGCAGCAGCTTCTCCAGACGCTCGGTGCACCCCTCGCGTTCCAAAAGTGTGCACCGTGCACAGGGCGACGTCCAGGTCTGGCCAGTGGCGCCGCCCCCAGGTGGGCTCACTGATGAGAAGGCGGCACATCGCAGCTGCGGCTCAGATTCCTCGCGTCGTCATGCACTCTCGGTCTGTGGAGTGCTGGCCTCCCGTCCCTGGGCGGAACCTTCGACTGCACCTGGGCCGCGACGCCGCCCGAACTCGGCCCTGTTCTCGTATAGCTGCGACCAACGGACATGTAGCGCTGCGTAATGCTAGGGGCCGGACCCGCGCGAGGGGCGAGAGGGCGATCGCGACGCATGGGCGATGCCGCCCGCGAGTACATCGAGGTCCTCTGGCGGGTGCTGATGTCGGCCTGCACCTGCCGCATTTGATGCAGGCCACCAGACTGACTCGCAGCCAGGGCGGCTGCGGGCTTGCGATGTTGCCCGACGTCACCGCCAAGAAGGCCGCCCCTCATCCACACAAGCGCCGACGGCTACCAGAGTGCAGTCGATCTACTTGAAGAGCTGGCATCCCGGGGGTTGAAGGTATCGAGTCTTCGTGTCAGGATCTCGATAGTCCACAGGGTGGGGAGCCCTGGGTATTCATCTATTGGGGGCAGTTCATGATTCACATCACCCTTGGCGCGAGGCGGTACGTCAACCCGACGGAGGACCAGCTCGGCCGCAACGTCGTCGGCTTCGACCCGGTCATGAACGACGATGCCCTCTTTCATGCGAACCGCGGCTGCTGGGTCCTCGGCGAACGAGCCGAGAAGGAGCGCTACGCCCTGCTCTCCCATGAGGGCGAGGTCCGCATGGCCATCGAGATTGACAGCCTGGTCCCCGTGGCCGGAGGACGCAAGGCGATCGAGGGCATGTACCTCACGTCGGGCGACGAGGTCTACGACGCTTATGTGGGCAAGCCCACGCCCGTCGAGACGACCCGAAACCCGATCACCTACTTCGACTCTCCCCTTGGCGCCCGCACCTGCTACTGCGGCTGCGGAGAACTGGTGGCCAGCGGCTGGTTCGTAATCGGCCACGACCAGCGGGCGCTGCACGCCCGGATCTCGAAGATCGGCACCGTGCGCGAGTTCATCGACTGGTTCGACAGCACCTACGTCGAGGCGATGGGCGAGTAGCTGCCTGTACCTTCACCTCATCGGGTTAGGCCTTGTTCTGCCCAGGTCACGCGAGGCGGGGGTGCCGCTAACGACAGCGAAACCAAGTGACAAGAGCTCCCCCTGTAGTCACCAAGTCGCTCGGTCAGCTTGCCCGGTTGTCCGCCCCACCCGCGTCGTACACCGTGGCGGTCGAGCGCTACCTCGCCAGCGCGGGCGTCGCGAAGTCCTCCGCGCGGACCTACCGGATCTCGCTGACCACATGGGGATGGATGCTCGCGGCGAACCGGCGCCGACCGGCCCCGCCCGCCGGGTGCGCAGCCGCCCGTCTTTACCGTCGCCGCGATCGGCGACTTGGTGCTGCCGGAGGTCCTGGCCGAGCTGGCGGCGCGGGCGGACGAAATGGACGCCGACACCGTCAACCGGGAGCTGCCCGCGCGCAAGGCGATCGGCACCGAGCGGCGGCCGGCACTGCCGGAGCATACCAAGGTCCTGTCGAGAACCGACGAGGTGCTCTGCCTGAACGTCGAAGACCCGTATCCGCAGGACAGTGCGGGAAGGTCACCGCCAAGGGCGGAGCGACGGAGTGGATCCACCGGCAGTCCGGTACGGCCCGGCTGCTGTTCCTCGCCGACCGCAAGGCCCCGTCCGGGATGCCGACGTTGGACGTGTGCGAGGAGACCGGCCGCGCCCGGCTCTCCTACCGCAGGGCAGAGGAGATCTTCGAGGGGAACACCCGGCTGCTGTGATGGAGCAGTGGTTTTCATGGGGCTGGGGTGGCTCTGGTCTGGTGTTCCGTCATTTGGTTGGGATTTGGAGCTAGAAGGGTGGTCCGGTACGGAGATGGTGAGGAGGGCATGGCGGTCTGTTCGATTTGAGTGTTCTGATGGTTGGCCTGCGGTCCTGTAGTTGTGTGGGAATGATCTTGGATATGTCGTTGGTGTAGTGGTGCGCCTGTAGGCAGCTGTGAGTTGCTGTTGCAGATCACCGGATGGTGGCGGCGAGGGCTGGCCAGTTGGCTACGGTCTGGTGCCGCACAGCGGCGAACGTGGGGTCTTGCGCGACAAGAGCTTTCAGCACGTTGCCGCGGGGGAGGCCTGCCTCGACGAGCAGCCGGAGCTGGATGACGGCCTGGGTTACTCGCAGGACCCCTACGAGGGCTTCTGCGTCGTGCTCAAGGCGATGCTTGGTGGGGTAGCCGTGACTAAGTGCGTTTCGGATGGCAGATGCCACGAACGCCCAGTCCTTTGCTCCGCTCGGGAAGAACCAGGTACAGAACTCCTCACCCAGCCCTTCGGCCAACTGCAGCAGCCGTGTTTCCAGACGCAGCTGGGTCATCTTGACGGCGGAGTACACGGTGTCCCGCTCCTTCCGGTTCGTCCTCTCCGATTCCTTGAGGATGTCGAGCACCTTGTCGGCGAACGGGTAGTCGGAAGGCTCGCTGTGGGTGGTCCGGTGGAGCGTCTCGGCCGCGTTGACGACCTCCACAACCCCTGTTTGAAGGACTCCTGAGGCGTGGCGTGCTTCCGCAGCAGAGATAGGCACCGAGTTGACCTCTGCAAGCGTCAACCATGCGGGGATGAACGAGCTCAGGTCGGTGTCATCCGCGGTGAACGTCGGCCGTTCACCTGGACGGTCCGACGCAACTTCGGTCTCTCCGTCGATCATTCCGGGATCAACCGTGATCGGGTATCCGAAGCGGGCCTGGTCGGGATAGTCAGCGTCGAGTGGCCGGAGCTGCAGATTGAAGCACTCGACGCGCCGGTGGCTGATGATGGCCAGCAGGCTGCGTAGAGGCGTGATCACCCGTTCCTGTAGTTGAGTCAGCGTGAGACCGGTCTCGCTGACTACTTCAATGCACACCCGCTCCGCTACAGAGTGGTATCGGTTCCACCCGCTGGTCTCTTGCAGACTGGCCCAGATAGTGATGGTCAAGCCATTGCCGCAGTCCGCAATGGTGGGTTCTGGGGGCTCGTAGCCCTTTACCTCGGACGGGTCGATCCGGCGTGTCCTGAAACCGCTCAGCGGCCACCACGCTGACAGGCCCGTCAATTCGAATGAGGCGGCCTGGAACAAAGCGTCGTCGGGTAGAGCGTCGCCTTCGAGGAAGCTGTAGGCGGTCCAGACCTGTGAGTGCTGATCATCGTCTGTGGCGCGCTCGTCCCGGGGAACGTCATAGCGTCTCCCGGGTTCTTGCTGTTCGGACAGGTACGCCGGGGCGAGAGTGCAGCGTGTGCCCAAACACATGCCGTAGATCGTCATGGGCGAGACAAGCGACAGGGCGCCGTCGTGGTCGTGCTCGAAGGGCAGCAGCGTCCCAACAAGGTTGAGCGACCAGGTACTGCCTTCTCGGACCAAGGTCCCTGGTACTCGCCGGCCAGGGTGATCGGCAGCCCACCAAACTCCACTCCGCGACGTGACCACGTTCTCAGCCTCCGTTGGTCCTTGCCCTGCGGCTTCGCCTGTCGGGCCAGCGCAGTTTGTAGCCAGGAACGACGTTCCTGGCAAGGTCAGCCTTGGCATTGCAGCACACCGCATGGTGTATGGACAGATCCGGCTTTTCTGGCGCTGGTCAGTGGCGTGTGTGGGTGAGGAAGACCCGGAGGGGATCGTTCGCGTTGCTGGCCAGGCGGGGCAGTCCGAGTCGGTGGGCGATGAGGCTGAGGGCGTCGTCGGTGGTGCGATGTGGTCGGTCGGGCAGGGTGGCGAGTATGCGGGCGATGGCAACGGTTTCGGGATAGCTCACCAGGTCGCGGGTCAGTAGGGCGGGGGAGGCGTTGCCCGTGGTGGTCAGGTGGGGGTTGGTCGCGCAGAGTCGGGTCAGGCGTTGTCGCCAGCGGTGGGCGAGGTGTTGCTGGTGGTCGTACCAGCGGGTGGTGATGGCGTGTGCTGCGGTCCAGGCGGTGAGGGCGCGTGGGTGTCGTAGTAAGCGCTGGTGGGCGTGGTGCGCGTCGGCGATCTCGGGCGTTGCCCGAGTGCGGATGGGGGCGGCGAGTCGTGGGTCGGGGGCGGCTTGGTGGTGGCGCGGGCACAGCAGCCGGTGAGGCGGCGGGAGTACCCAGGCGGTGTCGGTGGCGTCGTGGCTGCGGTGGCGGGTGCACAGGGTGCAGGCGCGGACGGGCTGCTGCCCGGCCTCGAGCCGTTTCCAGCGTGCGGTGGCAGCGATGTGATGGGCGTCGTCGTTGGGGGCGAGGCTGGGCAGGGCGCGCGTCAGGTGGGGGAGGGACGTGCGGGCGAGGACGGCGAGGCGCCGGGCCGCGCCCGCAGTGAGGATGAGTTCGGCGCTCGGTGGCGTGCCGTGGCGGTGGAGGGTGATGCCGGCGCCGTCGAGGAGCTGGGGCAGCGTCAGCTGATAGGCGTCGGCGAGGCGTTGCATGTATGAAGCGGTCGCTTCGCGGGGCAGTGGCCGTACGCGGAACACGCCCGGCGCGGCTGACGGGATCCGAAGCCATGCCCCCGAGACGACGATGCGTTGTGCGGTGTCGGCCCCTGCTGCGGCACGGACCGTGATGTCTGTCCGGCTCACGAGGTGTTGGTACTCCGGGGCCGGGTGTGGGGTCGGTAGTGCTGTTCGGCGAGGTGGTCGAGGCGGATGGCGTCGAGGGTGGTTTTGGTGATGCGTTCGGTGCCGTCGATGAGGGTGATGATGGCGGCCTGGCGGATGAGGCGGGCGAGGCTGCCGATGCGGCCGGCGGTGCGCTCATGTAGGTAGGGGGCCAGTTTGGGGAGGCTTCCGTGCCGGTGGTGGCGCAGGTCGAGCGCGCCTTCCATGGCGTTGACGAGGTCGCGGAAGGGCTCTTCGTCGCCGAGGCGGGCGGGGAAGGCGGCGCAGTCGATGAGGGAGGCGCGTCCGGCGAGCTGCGCGCCGCGCACTCCGGTGAACAGGGGTGTGGTGGTGACGTCGATTCCGGCGTAGACGAAGGTGGCACCGATGCGTTCGGTGAGGTCTTTGATCAGGTCGGCGCTCTGGGCGCCGGTGGTGGTGCGGGGGTTGAGCCGGTGGATCTCGTCGATCATCACCAGCTGGACCCGGGCGGCTGTGTAGGTGTGGCAGACGGAGTTGGTGATCTGGGCCTGGGACATACCGGCGGCGACGGGGATGCCGAGGTAGCGGGCGAACTCGGTGGCCAGGGTCTTGGCGCTGGCGGCGGGCGGGACCAGGACGTAGGCGACGGGGACCTGCCCGGCCGCTGCTGCAGCGCCGTGGCGGCGGGTGTGGGCGAGGTGGCAGGCGCGTCCGACCTGGAGCAGGGCGGTGGTTTTCCCTGCGCCGGCGGGGCCGGTGACGATCAGGGACGGCCGTGCGGTGACCGTCTGGTGGCGGCCGAGGATCATCAGGGTGCGCACGTTCTTGGCGAGGGCGTCGATGGCCGGGGTGCGTACGGTGACGAACCGAGAGTGATAGGCCAGGCGTTCCTCCAGACTGCGGGGCGGCGCCTCGGGCGGGGGAGGGGCTGCCACGGGAGTGGTGGCGAAGGTCTGGAAACCGTCCCAGGTGGTCACCGACCGCGTCTGCGTCTCAGGGGCGTCGCTGACGGTGTCTACCGCGGCGCCGGGAGGCCGGTCCGCTGCCGACGGGGGCTCGCCGGCCGGCGTTTCGCCCGTGCCTGGCGAAGCGTTCACCATTGCTCGGCCTCTGCTTCGGCGTCCCACAGTCCGTATCGGCCTGCCTCGGTCGGCAGCGTTCCCGGTCCCTCCGGATCGCCAGCGCCCGGCTCGGTGGCCAGGTCGGGGCCGATGAGGTCGTCCAGGCTCTCGCTCCAGTCCAGGTCCGGGGCCGGTGCGGTCTCTGCTTCGAGCGGGCGCCGCTGGCCTGGCAGGTCAGGCAGCCGCACAGCCGTACTGCGGGCACGACGCCGTTTGCGATGGTTGGCTTCGTTTTCTGTTCCGGCGGGGCCGCGGGTGCGGCGCAGCAACTGGTCGAGGGCGTCGGCGATGTCGGCCTCATGCTGGTCGCGGTCCCCGCGCTTTTCGACCTCGTCCTGGACGTGACGCCAGACAGCGTCATTGAAGGGCTGGTGGACGTGGTCACGGTGGATCCACGGGACCTCGTGGAGCTGTCCGTCGGTGAGGCGGACGAAGATCTGGCGGGCGTCGTGGGGGTTGTGGTGGACCTCCCACTTGCCGTCTTTGCCGGCGACGGAGGAGCGTTGGCTGCGGTGGGGGTCGAGGACTTCGTGGTTGTAGGTGCGGTAGTCGAGGCGGATGCCGCGTTCAGTGATGGGCTGCCAGCGCACCGGCAGCAGTTCGAGGTAGTCGGCCCCGGTCAGCGGTACCGGTACATACCCGCTGATGGTGATCAGCGCGGCCCACATCTGGTTCGGTGTGAGGGCGGTTTTGGGAAGGACGGGGTGGCGTAGTCCGTCGTGGCGCCGGTTCTGCCAGCCGCAGGTGATCCATTCGTCGAGGAAGTCCTGCAACTGCGGGATCGTCCACCGCGTCTCAGCGGTCACGTCCTTGCCGCGCCGGAGGGGGTTGGATCCGGTGTGGCCGGCGACGTGCTGGCAGAACAGGTCGTTGATCGCGCCGAAGGTCCGCTCCACCACGGCCTTAGCCTGAGGCCGTCTTGGAGGGGCGGGCTGCACGTTCACACCGAGGGTCTCGCAGGCGGCGACGAAGCCCTGCGAGAGGTAGATCTTCCCGCGGTCGACGACGATCGTCTCGGGCACGACCACCGGCCGTGCGGCTGCTCCCTCCAGCCGCTCGTCCAGCGACAGCATCCGCTGATACGGCACCTCCGCGTGCGACAGATGAAGCGACTGGGGCCAGGCCGGCCGGGCAGGATGCGGAACAGCCATCTCCGCCAGGAGCAGGGCGGCGTCGACGGCTTTGGTGCTGTGCGGGCGCAGGACGGCGGCCAGGATGGAGCGGGTGGCGACGTCGACGGCGATCGTCAGCTCCGGCCGGCCCAGGCTTCCGTCCTCCAGGACGGCCATGATGTCCAGGCGGGTGGTGTCGATCTGCACCTGCTCCCCGGGCCGCAGCACCACCGGCGCCGACGAGGCGCGGGTGGGTGCGGTGGCGGTACGCGCTGGAAGTCCTGGACGATCGGCTGGGTCGGCCAGCACACTCACCAGCCGGTAGAACGTCGACCGTGACGGCATCTCCACCACTCCGCGCCCGTGCACATCCTCCAGGATCTGCCCGACCAGTACCTGCAGCCCTTTCACCGTCCCCTTCGACCGGCCGCGCTGGCGCCGCAGCGCCTCCAGCACCGCGGCCACGACCCGCTCGTCGGCATACCCCGTCGGATGACGGCCACGGGCCGGCACCGCGCGCTTGTCGACCAGCCCCCACAACCCCTGCTTGCGGTAGGCGTGCCGCATCCGCTCCACCGTCGTACGCGTCACCCGGGCGAAGCCGAGCGCTGCCAGTTCCTGCGCCTTGGCCGCGTCCCGCTGCGCCAGCGTCCACCGCTCGGGGTCGTACTCCGGCCGCATCGTCTGGCCTTCTCGACTGCCCGGGGCGTGCGGCAGTCCGGTCTCCACCTCCCTGATGTGCGGCAGCCAGGCCAGAGCCCGTTGCTGGGCCGCCAGCGGAACGGTCTCGAACAGCCCCCACTGCGGCACCGTGTCCGGCGTCTGCGCGCCCACCACTTCGAAGCCCGGATCGGCGAACAACCGCCCGAGCAGCAGGCTCGTTTCAGCTCCGTCCTCCGGGAGCAGGTAGACCTGCTGGCCCTGCAACGCGGCGACCTGCCAGGTCTGCCCCCGGTAGACGACGTGCGCGCCGACCTCCACCACCGGCCGCCGGCTCTTACCGTGTGTGCCGCCCACTGCGTTCAACCTTTCTCCTGCTTGCCGCCGACGTCGCTCAGCCGCCTTTCGACGCCCTCACCACGGTCTGCGTCAGCACAGATCAGCGCCTGCTCGTGCAGCGGCTCATCAAGAGGCGTCGTCAGATGTCCGCACCACAGCGCGTGATAGGCGGCCGGTAGCACCTGCAAGGAATCGCCCACCGCAGCTACGCCGTCGGCTAACGGCCGGGCCTCGGCGAACGCTTCGGCCAGCGCGGCCCGCAGCCTGGGCGGGCCCTGATTGCGTGGGTGGCGGTAGCCGGCCAGCCACCGCAGATTCGCCGCCACCACCGCTGGAGGTGGCTCGAGGCGCCGGTATGACCAGCCCACGCGCGCACACGACGCCTCCAGGACCACCCGTGCGCGCTGCGCCCTGTCTCCGCCGACGACCGGGCTGGAGGGGCAGTCGGCGAGCAGGCCGCTGCCATCTGCGTACCGGGCGAAGAGCTGCGGAACCCACCCGCGTACGCGCCCGTCGGCCGGGTCCCGCCAGATGAGCCGCACCGGCCGGGCGGAGAGTCCGGTCACCTCCGGATCCCGGTCCAACGTCATCAACTGGGTGCGCATCGCGGCGGAGCCGTGCACTACGTGCCGCCCCGTGGTGGCTGACCACCACCATCCAGGCCCCCACCGGCGTCCAGGCAGGACCGGGAACGCCGCCACCGGCGCCAGCTCCTCAAAACGCACCGAACCGACCGCCTGGTCCCACGGCAGCTGGGTGACCTGGCCGGACAGTCCGGTGAATGCCACCTCCACGGGCAGGCTGCGCTCCTGGCCACCGGCACTGCTCCAGGCGCTGCCTGCGCCCTCACGTCGTTTCACCCTGCCACCGAAGTGGGGACCGGCGGTCAGGAAGACGCGAATCTGCCTGCTCTCACTCGAAAGGGCGATTCTCGGAGAAAATGCGGGACCGGCCCACGACGCCCATGTTGTCCAACAGCGCCTGCTGATGCGGGTGGAGCCGGTCCCACAGGGTGGTCTGTTTGCGGACCCAGCGTCGCAGCTCGGGGGGGATGGGCTGGCCTGCGGCGTGGGCGGCGCGGGCCCGGTGGTAGGCGCGTTGCCAGATGAAGGGCCAGGGTGGGTTCCACCACGGGTCCAGGACGGTGAGTTCTTGTAGGGCGCGGGCGGACAGCTGGCCTGCGCGGGCTTTGCGGCGCTGCTGCACGAGCCAGCGTCCCAGGGGAAACCCGTCCTGGTGGGTATGGATGGATACCGCCAGGTGCCCGTGCAGGGTGGCGTAGGCGCGGGCGTGGGGCAGGCCCTCGCCTGGCGGGTAGTGGCGTGCCGTCGTGCGGGCCGGTGCGGGCACGGCGGCAGTCCCGGTGGTGCCGAGAGCGGCAAGGAGTTGTTGCTGGGCGGGGTGGAGGCTGTCCCACAGTTGTGCCTGTGTCCTGATCCAGCGGCGGTCGGTCCTGGTCAGGGTGTTGCTGTCGGTGGCGGCGCGGGCTCGGTGGTAGGCGCGTTGCCAGGCGAGGGGCCAGGGCGGGTTCCAGTGAGGGTCGAGGGCGGTGAGCGCGGTGATCCGGGAGGGCTCGATGCGCCCGTCGGCGGCGCGTTGGCGCTGGCGCAGGAGCCAGCTTCCCAGGGGGTGGCCGTTGTGGCGGGTGCGGTCGGTCACGGCCAGGTTCCCGTGCTCGGCCGCGTAGTTACGAGCCTGCGCCAGCCCGGTCTCTCCCAGGGTGGGAGTGGTGAGGGATGCGGTGACGGTGCGGGCGGTGGCGGCGGTGATCCCGATGTCGGCGAGAAGGTTCTGCTGCTCGAGTTGCAGGACATCGTGCCGGGCGCACTGCCGGCGCAGCCACACCATCAGCGGATCTTCGTCCTCATCCCGGTCGCCGGGCGGGCCGTGTTGGCCGGGCAGGAGCAGCCTGCCCTCCTGCCACAGCGTGCGGGCCTGCTGGTAGTGGCGCTGCCACGGGAAGTGCCATGGCGGGTTCCACCAGGGGTCCAGCTCCGTCAGGCGCCGCCCGGGCGGCCACGCGGTTCCTGTGGCACGCACGTGGCGGCGCTCCTTGCTGCGTTGGGCCACCAGCCAGCGGCCCAGCGGATAATCGTCATGCACGAAGTCAGAGGGCACCGCCAAGTGCTGGGATGCCGCGGCGAAGGAACGGGCGCTGGCCAAGCCGGCCGAGCCACCCAGTCGTGCCGCGGCCTGGCTAGCGGCCTGGGCCTCCTCCGCCGTCATGGGGACTTTGCCGGCTTCCTCAGCCGTGATGCCAATACCTGCCAGCAGGCACTGCTGATCATGCTGCAGACTCCCGTACACGGCGCACTGGTGCGACAGCCACAGCGCGGACTCCGCTTCGAGGCCCGGAAAGCCGCGCAGCGCATCCAACGCGGGTTCGTCCTGCACCAGCCGACGGACCTGTGCGAAGGATCTCTGCCATGACAGCGGCCAGGGCGGATTCCACCACGGGTCGACGGCATCAATCGCGCGGGAGCGCTCCGTGGGCCTTGCAGCCCGCTGGGCCTTGCTGCGCTGGGCACCCAGCCAGGACCCCAGCGGATACCCCTCGTGCACCGCCCCCTTACCGGAGACCGCCAGGTGGCCATGCTCGGCGGCATAGGCCCGGGCGTGCGCCAACCCTGTCTCGAAACGCGCCCGCATGCTGGCCCGCCGCGGCTGAGCGGTACGGGCGGCTTCGGCCGTGACGCCGATGTCCGCCAGCAGGCGCTGCTGCTCAGGGTGGAGAGCGTCGTATTGGGTGCACTGCAGATACAGCCACTCACCGTTCAGCACGGCGGTCCCGGCAAACCCTGCTGCTGCGTCCGGCCAACCGTCCACGGCGGCGTGATCGCGCGCCCGGTAGTACGAGCGCTGCCACTGCACCGACCAGGGAACGTTCCACCACGGGTCCAAAGCCGTCAGCACCCGGACACGATCCGGCGACAGCGCCCAGGCTCTGGTCTGCACATTGTGCAGCCATTCCCCAAGCCGGAAGGACCCCACCATGGTGTCCTTCTGGACAGCAAGGTTGCCGTGTTCGCGCACATACTTGCCCGCATGTGCCAGGCCGGCCGTGAAGGACTCATCCGACTGCCGGTTAAGCCCTCGCCGTCTCTTGCCCTCCACCTTCTGCCCGCCGGCCCCGACGGACATCCGCGCGGCGAGCTCGTCAGCCAGCGGGCGCAGACGGTGCGCCGGAGCGACCGCCCACATCGCCTGCTCTCCGTGCCCGGTGCGACGTGGCGGGCGCACGCACTGATACGCCCACGCGTACAAAGGCCCCGACGTCTCATCCGCCAGCTGCTCCCCGTACCAGGAGCGCCCCACACAGTGCGCAACCGCCGGAAGCAGCACTGGCAGATCAGCCAGCCGAAACGGCACATGTCCCCGCGCGTCGGCGCTCATGCACTGCCGGAACCCGTCATCGGCCAGCAGCGTGGCGAGCGCAACCGTCTCCGGGTACGTCACCAGCTCCCGCGCCAGGACCCGCCACACCTTCGGATCCATCCGTCCACTGCCCAAGCTCCGCAGCCGAGAAGGCCAGACGTGTTCCCGCGGCCACGCCTGCCACCACCATGATGCAGTCACCGCCGCAGCCACCTCGAACGCCTCCACGGCCACCGAGGAATGACGCAGCAACCTCGCATGACGACGCTGGGCCTGCACCCACTGCTGGCCCTCCACCGGCAACTCCACCACCAGGCCGGCCGTGCCCGGCACCTGCATCAGCCACCGACGGTGCAGCGCGCACACCCGCTGCTGCGGCTCCAGGTACAAGCGCGCGTCCTCGGCGCGCCCGGCTGATCGCGCCGCGCACTCAGGACACGCCGGTCCCCAGGGCACAACCTTTTCCGCAGTGTGATGAAACTGCGCTGCTGGGCCTGCGGCGAACCGCATTCGAGGCTCCTCCTGTGCCCAGGCAGGCAGTGCCCGTCGCAAATGATCCTCCGGAACTCGGCACAGCTGGGACACCCGATCCCGAGCCTGCCGGTTCAGATACACCTCACTGTCCACCCGCGTCTGGCCCGTGACGTTCGACAGCCCGCCCACCTCGGCGATCGCCGCCAGCAGATCCCTGAGCCCTACGCCATAGCGTGCAGCCACCCGGTGTAGAAACGACTGCGTCATCTCACCCCGCAGCGGTGCCACCCGCCACACCCCACCTGCCAGGAGCATCGACCCTGCCGCCAGCCTTCCGGTTCCTGCCGCCCACGCCCTGCCCGGTCCGTTGATCTGCAACTTCCATAACCCTCGGTCGGCCTCACCCGTAATGGGTCACCAGCCACGGCTTGGCGGACAGTGGCCGCGTCGTCCGGGTTGCACGGAACCAGTACCGCGACGCCTGACAGCTTCGCTGACGCGCGCACATAGTTCGGAAGGGCGTCTGCGGCAG
This sequence comes from Streptomyces sp. ID05-39B, assembly GCF_033794725.1. NCBI lineage: Bacteria > Bacillati > Actinomycetota > Actinomycetes > Kitasatosporales > Streptomycetaceae > Streptomyces > Streptomyces sp. ID05-39B. The sequence goes on from NZ_JARGEF010000056.1 coordinate 12,522, forward strand.
TCCAGGCTGAGGGTATGGGCGCCGGGCGATCCAACGTGTTGCGAACGCCGTTCGTACGCTTTTGGTACGTGAAACGTACGCTTCACGCTAGGGTTGCTGGGCAGGAGGTGCTCATGTCCGAGCTGTTCGACGCGGTCGATGCGCTGGTCGCGTCCCGCTCCCCGCTGCCGCCGCCGGCTGAGCGCAGGCGGCTGCGCCAGGCGCACGGTCTGACGCTGGACGAGGTGGCCGCGGCGCTGAAGGTGCGGCGGGCGACGGTCGGCGGCTGGGAGGCCGGTAAGACCGAGCCGCGGCCGCCGGAGCGCGATGCCTACGCCAGGCTCTTGGACAAGCTCGCGGAGCTGTACCCCGCCCCCACCAACTCCGCCGCACCCGGGCAGGACACGGCGGTGTCCGAGACGTTCACCGGCGAGCCCGTCCCTGCTCGGGAAATCCGGACCGCTGCGGTGCCGGTCTCCGAGGCTGCGGCCATGACGACCGAGTACCACACCCAGACCCGCCCCGCCGCCAACGCCGTGCCTGCGGCTGCCGCGCCCAGTCCGGCTCGCACCGCCAGGCCGACGTCGTCGGCGTCGCGTCGGCCGGCCGCGAGGAAGGCCGCCCCGGCGAACACCCCGACTGGTGGCACGGACCCGCGGTTCGAGAACGGTCCGCTGGCAGTCGTCGACGTCGACGCCGACGGGCAGGCATACGCGCACTGCCCCGGCGGCCTGGTCCTGGACGTGCCCGCAAAGAGCGTCCCGGCACTGGTGGACTGGACCCTGAAGGAGGCCAAGCTCGGGGCGCCGAAGCTGTCCGGGCCGGGCAAGGACGCCGACCCCCTGCTTGTGCTCACCGAGGCGGCGCTTAAGCGCTACGGTCTCCCGGTCGCCCTCACGGATGAGGAGCGGCTCGCCGGGCGGCTGCCGGAGGGTCACAGGGCAATCAAGCAGCTGGTGCGTGCGGAGTGGAAGCTGACCAAGCGCGGGTTGGGGCCGTGGGCGCGGATCTACCGCCCCGCGCAGGGTTCGGACCGCCAGTGCGTGCAGCTGTGCATCCCGTCGTGGAACGCGCTGGACTCCCGGCACTGGGGTGAGGCCGGGCAACTCCCGCCGGCGGAACTCGCCCGGGTGCTGGGGGTGTACGCGTCCCGGGTCATGACGCCGCGCGGGTCGACCGCCGTGACGGGCCTGGAGCTGATGACCGCGCTGCACCCGCCGACCCGCGCGTCCGAGCCGGACGCCGACGGCCGTCGGCACTCCGAGCACAATCCCGGCTCGCTGGGCAAGGACCCGGTGGACTGCGCGCCGTGCGAGGCCCCCGACGGGCACCCGCTCTTGGCGGACTTCCCGCGCTTCCATGTCCGTGGTCCCGGGGAGAAGTTGTTCGAGGAGGCGTACGACTGGGCGCGGCCGATGACGGATGCCGAGTGCACGCTGCGGCACCTGGTCGGCATCGACGTGAACATGGCCTTCGCCGCCGGAGCGAACGGCCTGGTCGTCGGTCTCGGTGCGCCCACCCACGTCAAGGCGCCGGTGTTCGACGCGAAGCTGCCCGGCTCGTGGCTGGTCGACCTGTCCCATGTGGACATGTCGAGGGTGAAGGTCGGCAAGGACAAGTGGGCGGAGTTGGACGCGAGTCTGCTGCCCAGCCCGTTCACGCCGAAGGGTGAGCGCCCCGAGGGGCCGGCCTGGTACGCGACGCCGACCGTGGCGTACGCGGTGGAGCTCGGCTACGACGTGGCGCCGCTCGAGGCGTACGTCCGGTATGAGAACGGCCGCTACCTGGACGCCTGGTACACCCGGCTGCGCGATGCCTACCTCGCCACGATGGCTGACCTTGGCGTCGACGCCGACCTGTCGCCGGCCGACTTCCTGGCCGAGATGGACGGCTACCGGAGCCGTGACCCTCAGATGGCGATCGTCGTCTCCGCGGTCAAGGCGACGGTCAAGGGCGGCCTGGGCAAGCTGCGCGAGCGGCCGCGCGGGGAGAGCTGGAAGCCGGGGCAGCCGTGGCGCGCCCTTGCCCGTCCGACGTGGCGGCCGGACATCCGCGCGGCGGTCATCTCCCGCACGCGGATCAATCTGCATCGCAAGATCGTCAAGCATGCGGCGTTCACCGGGCAGTATCCAGTGGCGATCCTGTCCGACTGCGTCGTCTACGCGGCAGGTGGCGAGAGCCCGCTGGATTTCCTGCCCTACCGGGACGGCAAGCCGCTGCCGGGCGGCTTCAAGCTCGGCATCAACCCGGGCCTGGTCAAGCACGAGGGCACCCAGAGCGTCCTGTGGGGCGAAGAGGTCCGCGAGCGCTTCAACGCCCCCGAACTCAACCTCGCCCGGTACATCAAGGACGGGCAGGTCACGGACAAGGACCGCGGGGAGTAGCAGGCGATGAGCATGTTCGGGGACGGCCTGGAGGCTGCGGTGCAGCGGGCGTTCACCCGCCCGGTCCCGAAGTCGGCCGGCGCCCAGATGCGGTACCTGGTCAAGCAGTACAAGGGCACCAAGGCGGTCGCCCAGATGCTGCGGATCTCTCAGCGCACCGTTGAGCGGTACGTGAAAGACCAGATCAAAAAGCCCCGGCCGGACCTCGCCGCGCGCCTGGAGCGCGAGGTGAAGAAGCGGTGGCAGCCGCAGATCCGCGCCAAGGCCAAGCAGACCGCGGCCACCACGGGCGGCATCGTCATCGACACCCGCGCCCGCCTCGGCTACAGCGCGCCGATCGGGTCGACGGACCAGGACCGCATCCGGCACCTGACCGTCGCGCTGCCCCCGCAGTACGCGGCGCGCCTCTTCGAGGCCCAGGAGCAGGGTGCCACCGAACAGCGGCTGAAGGAGATCGCGGCTGAGGCGCTCAAGGAGGTGTACTTCCAGGACGGCGGCCGCCGCGCCGGGAGCCTGGAGGAGGTCCGGTTCACGGACATCGAGCACCTCGAGTTTGATCTCTGACCCGACCGCGGTACTGAACGCCCCGCCTCCGCCCGCATTTGACGTGAGAGCCCTGGGGCGGCGCGGGCGTCCCGGGGATCAGGGGGCGCTCACCGGTACTGCTCGCCGCCAGCCTCCTGGGTGTCGGCTTGTCTCAGGAGGGCATCTCCTTCCGAGGTCTTACTCCGGCATGCCGCTTCCTCGATGGGCCCTCTGCTGGCCGACAGCCGAGATTCCGGCGGACTCTTGCTGGGTTGGCGGCCGTATGAGACGTGCCGGAGAGTGGAGGTTCATCACAGCGCTTACGAGCCCGTCTCCCATCTTCATTTCGCGCCTCGGGCTGATGTCAGTGGTGGCGGGCAGAATGTGGTCAGGGGAAGGAGTGGCAATGTCCACTGAGGGGTCTGACCTGCGGATACCTGCGCCCAGCGGTTGTCGTTGGTGTGGGGTTGATGAGCGCGAGCACATGCAGCGGTGGAAGCCGCCGGTGGGGTGGCACGAGTGGGTTGCTCCGACATTGGAGCAACGCAAGGAGCGCATGCGGGCGCGCCGCCGTCAACGCCCTTCCGGCAACGGCGGCGGCCAGGCCATGCGAGGAGGCCTCAGGCTGCTAGCTCTCTGAGCCGTTTGAAGACGTCTCGCAGCTGCTCCGGCACATCGTTCTTGTCATCCAGAGCCATGGCCAGCTCGTACATCATCTCGGGCTTGCCGCCGGGACCGCTCGCGCTCTGCGCCTGGAGCATTTCCTGGACTGCTCCGCTGAACTTGCCCTGGCCTCGAAGGGCGGCGAAGTCGGCAGGCTCCCAGATGCCATCGGTCTTGGCCCAGATCTTGTTGGCGACGCAGGCCCATACGTCATCGCGGAAGAGTTCTTCGAGCTCGTTGAACTTCTCCTCCTGCGGGGCGTCGTCCTCCGGTTCACCGAGAAACTTCACGTAGCGGCTGGCATGGGAGCCGAAGTACTCGGTGAGCTTGGGGGCCTTGAAGATTCCCTTGCGTACGTTGCGGCTGTCAGCGTCGACCACCAGCATGATCGTGCGCCCCTGCTTGACCAGGTACCGGGCCAGGTGCAGGGCGCCTTCGTTGTTGAAGCAGGCCCACAGGGCGATGCCGGCTGCCTGTAGTGACAGCCCCTCGCACAACCGGAACAGCAGCGGGAAGGCGCGCTGTTCGGTCTCGCCTTCCACGGCGAGGAAGCAGCGTTCGTGCAGCAGTACCGAGTTCCGCAGGCCGACCGCGGCCGCGATCTTTCCCAGGTGTTCGTCGATCGCATCGCCGAGAAGCCCTGCGCCGAGCCGTTCCACCACGGTGCGGTGGTTCTCCAGCTTCAGATGCACCACGTCGGAGATGTCGACACCGTCGATGAGGTTCATCGAGTGGGTCGCCACCATCACACTGACGTTGCGGATGTCGCTCTGTGTCCGGATCAGCTGCATGATCTTGCGTTGGTGGGTGTAGTCGAGATGAGTGTCCGGCTCGTCGTACACCACGATCGTCTGCACCGGCGGCGGTTCAGGAGCCTCGTCACCTGTGCTCGTCGTCGGGGTGGTGTCCTGTTCCTCCGCCAGCAGCTCGCTCGTCCATTCCCAGATAGCTAGCGAGATGCGACGGTTGCTGCCCAGCCCGGTGCGATCCAGTCCCACCGCTTCGCCAGCACGGCGTGCGACACGCAGAGGCGCAGCCTTGAACCCCTGCTGAAAGGAGACGTCAGGCTCGACGGAGACCTTCTGCAGGTCCGGGCATCGCATTTCGATGTGCTCGCACAAGGACTTGGCGTCGATGCGCAACCGGTCCTGGACCTCGTTCTCGATGGCGGTGAGCCTGCCCTTGAGATCTGGATCGGCCATGTAGTTCTGGAATCGGCCGACCAACACGGTCTTGACGGCGTCATCGGGCTTGGCCACCTTGCCGTCGAACGGCAGGTATCGCGGCATGCGCTTGTCGAGACCGGCAGGCACAGCCACCCAGCCGTCCGAGCCGGAGTGTTCACGTCCGTACATACGCAGAGCCTGCTCCAGGTCCGGCTTGCGCATGGAGCTGGGTGAGAGCCCGAACTCCTTCACCAGGTCCTTCAACGCTGGCACGAGATACTGAGACAGGTCACGCAGTCGCTCATCAGTCGGAATCGGCTGCCAGACCTCCAGACGAGAAATCAGGTCTTCCCCGGAGCAGCGCCGTAGCCGAACTTGTGCGGGGAGATCGAACTGCTCCTGCTCCCAGGCGTCCAGAGTGAACGTCCCCTCGACGCTGCTCTCCTCGCACCGCACCGGCGCCGACTCGTCATCTCCGTCGACGGTCAGGTAGGTGCGGTCGTCCTCTGCCAGTGCGTGTTTGCCGAGCAGGAAGGCGAGAGCGTCCAGCAGCGCGCTCTTGCCTCCGTCGTTGTGTCCGGCGAGGATCGTGGGCTTCCTGACTGGGATGTCTGCGACCTCGGTCAACGAGCGGAAACCACTCACGCTAAAGCTGTTCAGGTGCACTGCGCGACCGCTCCAACTTCCGCGCCGATGCCCCTTTGCGAGCCCACAGCCTCTGCTAAAGACGCCTGGCGCTTCTATCCCCAACCCCAGTCGGCCCATCCTAGAGTGTCCGGCCCAGCGCCACCCTCAGTCCCACCCAACCCACGCCCGTGCCTCGCTACGCCCACTCCACGCCGAGCTCCCGCAGGGCGTCTCGCTGTTCGTGGGTGAGCTTGTCCCGCCTCGCGCGGGTGTTCGAGATCCATACGCCCAGTTTCACGACCACCGGCTCCGCCTCGCCGTCGACCGCGATCTCCTCGCTGGCTCCTCGCGGCACCGGCCGCTTGCCCTCGCGATCCCTCCATTGAGCGAGGGCCTGTACGCCCCGCTGGAACGCCTGCTGCGCCTTCCCCGCACCCTTCGTCGACCGCGTGGCCGCCGGGGCGGGAGCAGGCGCCTCAAGCGGTGTGACGCCCAGCTGGGACAGGCGCTCCTGCTGCTCGGTGGACAACTCCACCCAGGTGCTCGCCTCGCTGCGATGTGCCGGTTTGGTGTCAGTGGGTGGTGTCAGTGACGGCATGTCAGGTCGGGGTGTTTTCGCTGGTGGTGGGGTGTCGGGTGTGGGGTGTCACTGACGCGGGGCGGTGTGTGGTGGCGTGGTGGCTGTCATGGGGCGGTACACCCTTGCCTGTTCCGCTGTCATGGGAACGGCACTTCTGATCTTTCGGGGGCCGGTTGATGGCACGGTGGTCGGCGTCGGGAATGTGCGTCGGAAGGGTGTGGGGTGGGAGAGCCGGGCGTGTGGGGTGAGGTCACGGCGGGGTTGAGGGTGTCCAGGCCGGTGTTGGTGGCGCGGCTGCTGGAGCTCGATGCGGCCGGGGCGTTGACCACGGCGCACGTGCGGGCGGGCGCGCAGGTCGGTGGGGTGAATGCGCGCACGGTGTGGCGCTGGCTGGACGCGGCGCGGACGGAAGGCCGTGTGGAGCACAGGCCGCGGGCCCGGCTGGAGTTGTCCGACCAGGCGTGGGAGGTGTTGGCGCAGGCGGGCGGGAACGTGTCGGTGCTGCACCGGCATTTGAAGGATGCCGGGGGAGAGGTGCCGTCTCTGGCGTCGCTGTACCGGGTGGTGCGCCGGGACGTGGAGGCCGGCAGGGTCTTGCCGGACCGTGCGGTGGTGCGGCGGGAACGGGAGGAGCAGCACACGCGGCAGGCGCTGGCTGACCTCGCTCTGGCCGGGCCGCGTGAGGGCGGCGCGGCGAAGGCGGCTGTGCGCGGACCGCGCCCTGTGCCAGCGTCTGCGGTCCTGCCGTCGGGGGAGGGCGGTGCGGTGGCGGGTGTGGTGTTGCCGGCCGGAGCGCGGTTGGTGGGGACGTCGTCGGTGCGGGCGGTGGCCGAGGCGGTCGGGCAGGCGATGGCGGCGGAGGGTGCGGTGTGTGTGTTCGGCGACCCGGGCCGGGGCAAGACCGTGGCCGTGCGGATGGCGCTGCACGAGGTGCCCCCGGGCTGGAAGGTGACGTGGGTGCCGGTGCCGGTGCGCCCGTCGGTGGCCGGCATGCGGCGGGCGGTGTTCGATGCTTTGGCGCTGCCGGGCCGTTTCCCGCATACGTCGGCGCGGGCTGACGCCGTAGTCGCGGGGGCTCTGGGTGAGGCGCGGGTGCTGGTGGTCGATGAGGCGCAGCGCCTGTCTGTGCCGTGCCTGGAGTATCTGCAGAGTCTGTGGGATCACCCCGGCACGCGGATCACGCTGGTGCTGTGTGGGGCGGGCAGTGAGCGGGCGTTGTCCCGGCTGCCGCAGTTGGCGTCGAGGGTCGGTGGGTGGCAGGAGGTTCCGCGCCTGGCCGTGACGGAAGTGGCGGCCGTGGTGACCGGCTTCCATCCGCTGTGGCGTACCGTCCCGGCTGCGGATCTGGCGTGGATCGACCGGTCATGCGCGCACGGCACGTTCCGCACGTGGGCCGCTTTGACCGCGCATCTGCAGAACGCGCTGCTGACCACCGCTGACGCGGCCGTCGACCGGGCTTTGCTGGGGCGGCTGCTGCGCAGGGTCGCGCCGCCGCTGTGAACCAGGCGCTCCGGCAGGAGGCGGAAGGGCGATCACATGCGCCCGGCACCCGGCACGTACACGACGTCCCACCGCGCGAGGGGAACTGACATGGAGGACGGTGACGCCGTCCGCGCAGGCGGCGGGCTGCCCGCGGCATCGAGGACGGCACTGCGTGGTCCGGCGGTACGGCGACTGCTCGCACTGCGGGCGGCAAAGAAACTGACGGCGGGCCATGTACGGGTGGCTGCAGACGCGTTGGGGGTGGCGGAGCGCACGGTGTGGCGGTGGCTGGCCGCGGCTGAGAACGATGAGGCCGCAGCCGGCGACCCTGGCACCCGTACCCGGGCCGGTGCGACGTTCACGATCACGCCTGAAGTCCGTGGGCTGTTGGCACTGTGGAAGGGGAACGTGCGGGCCGTCCATCGCGAACTGGTCCTGCGTGCCGCTCGGCAGTCTCCGCCTGCGGACGCACCGTCTCTGACGACGCTGCACCGCGCGATCCGCCGGGACCTGACGCCGGGGGAGCGGGCCGGGCTTGTGGGAGGGGAGCGGGCGGCGCGCAAGCACGATGTGTTCCTGGCCCGGCCGCGGGGCTGGCGCAACCAGGTGTGGGAGACCGACCACATGCAGGCCCCGGTGCTGGTCGACGTCGACGGCACCGCACGCAGGCCGTGGATCACGTGGTTCACCGACTGCGCGACCAACGCGATCACGGGTGTCGCGGTCACGCCGGGGGATCCGTCGCGGGAGTCGGTGCTGTCCGCACTGCGTTCCGCGGTCCTGCGCGAGGACCCCTACGGCCCGTTCGGCGGCCTGCCGGAGAAAGTACGGGTGGACCGCGGCAAGGACTTCCTGTCCAGGACGGTGACCGCCGCGTTCGATCTCCTGGACGTGGAGGTGGAGGACCTGCCCGCCTACACCCCCCACCTCAAGGGCACCGTGGAGGGCCTGAACCGGGCGGTGGAGAGCATGTTCCTGGCCGCGCTGCCCGGCTACGCCCGCCAGCCGCGCCCCGGCAAACGCGCTTCCCGCCCGAAGGACGAAGTGCTGCTCGGCTTCGAGGACTTCACCGCCCGGCTGCTGGCCTGGACGCTCTGGTGGAACACCGAGCACCTCCCGGCGCCGTTGCGGGGCATGACCCCGCTCCAGGCGTGGCAGGACGATCCCACCCCGCTGCGGGACGTGCCGGTCGCGGATCTGTGGACCTTCACCCTGGAGGACGCCGGCACCCGCACGCTGACCACCCGCGGAGTCCGCTTCAGGAAACGCGACTATGTGGGCCCGTGGATGACCGGTCGGGCAGGGATCCAGGTCAGGGTCCGCTTCATGCCCCACCACGACCACCGGATCGAGGTCTACCACGCGGCCACCGGCCGCTACCTCGGTCCCGCGGATCTGGCCGACCGGGCCACCGAGGAACAGGTCAGCGCCGTACGGCGAGCACGGGCCGCCCGCACCCGCCGCCTCAAGAAGGACCTGGAGGCTTCCCAGCGCGAGCGCTACGCCGCCGTGAACCAGCCCGGGGCCCCTCAGCGGCTCGGTGCGTTGACCACCGCGCAGGCCGAGGCCGAACTCGCCCAGGCCACCGAAACCGACCTGTCGCAGCTGTCGCTGCCGGACCTCATCCCGCCCGCCGCGCCGCCGGCCGGGTGGCGTACCCCCGCTTCCCTGGCCGCGCTGACCACACCAGACCGGCCCACCCCGCTCCCGTCCGGCCGTGATTCCGCTCCCGCTCCGGACGGCCCCGACGGGCGGCCCGCACGTCCCACCACCGACAAAGACGGAGACGCCTCGTGACCGCGGCCACCTACCAGTACGTCGACCTGCCCGACGCCTCCGTGGTCACCACCCGCGCCCTGCTCACTGCCCGGGAGAACATCACCGACACCGTCGCAGCCCGCGCCATGATGTGCATCCACGGCGGCGCCGGCTTCGGCAAGACCCTTGCCGTCAACACCTGCCTGCGCGAACTCGAACCCGGCGAGGACGTCCGCAAGATCACCTTCCGGGCCCGGCCCACCGCCCGCGCGGTGCGCTACGAACTGTTCACCGCGCTCGACCTGGCCGGTGAACCGCCGCGCCACCCCAGCGAGTTCGACCGGCTGCTGAAGACCGCCCTGGCCGAACGCCCCCGCACTTTCCTCGTGGACGAGGCCCAGTGGCTCAACGGGGAGGCGTTCGAATACTTCCGCTACCTGTGGGACGAACCCTCAACGCAGCTCGCGATCATCTTCGTCGGCGGCGAGGGCTGCCACACTGTGCTGCGCCGCGAACCGATGCTGTCCTCCCGTGTCTTCATCTGGCAGCACTTCACCCGCCTCACCCCCGCCGAGGTCCTTGAGGTGATTCCGCTGTTCCACCCGGTCTGGGCCGACGCCGACCCCGCCGACATAGCCTTCGCCGACCAGCACGCCGCGCACGGCAACTTCCGGGCATGGGCACAGCTGACCGCCCATGCCCGTACTGCCCTGGCCCGCACGGGACGCTCGGTGGTGGATCAGGAACTGCTGCGCTGGGCCTTCAGCCGCCTCGCGTGAACGCCGCCCACCGTGCCGCGCCGCCCGTCGCCTTGGTCATGGACCGGTACGACGACGTCGCCCACACTCACGCCGCCCTGGCAGCCCACGATCCCGCCGTCGGCCGGATCACCCTGCATCCCGGACCGGGCACCACCAGCGACACCGCTCTCGCCCACGACCTCCTCGCAGCCCTGGGCAAACCGCCGTTACTGCCAGGCCGCTTCCCCGCAGGCCGACAGCCCGCGTGGGAGGCCGCCACCGCCTGGATCGCCGCCCTGCCTGCCGCCCGGCTCACCGTCCTGCGCGCCCACCGGCTCACCACACGCCGCCTCGAGTGCCTTCTGCACCTGCGCGACACCACCGGCATCCCCCTGACCCTGGTCTGCCACCGCCCCCACCTGACCACCGCGCTCCACCGGGCCCTGCACCCCGTGCCCCACACCGTCACCAGCGACCTGGACACCGCCCGCAGCCACTACTACGACGGCACACCCGCAGCGACTGGCCCCCAGCCCTTGGCGCAGACCCCGACCGCGTCTGCGGTCCGCTGGATGACCATCCCCGCCCTGGACCGCCTCGTCTCCTACGACAGCACCCAGCCCTGCACAGGCCCGTGCACGCCGGCACCGATCGACTGGCGCCACCGGCCGCCGCCACGCCCCCTCACCGAGGCAGCCGTACGCGAGATCACCCGCAGAATCCACCAGGCAACCGCGCACCCCCGGCTGGCCGCCGCCCTGGCCACCACGCTGCTCACCCGCGCGTCGTTCCAGCAACTCCTCACCGTCCGCGCCGAAGACCTCGGCCCCGACGCGGCCACCCTCGCCTTCCACGACCCCGCCCGCTACACCGACGGCTGCGCCGTGCACCCGATCCCGGCATGGGCCCGCCCGTTCCTACGCGCGGCGGCATCCTTCGCCGCGCTCACCGACAGCCGGGAACTGCTGGCCCGCCAGGACGAACGCCCTCACATCCTGCGTCTGGCCGAGAACGCCAGAGTGCGCCCAACCCAGCCTCCGCAGCCGGCCCGCGCCGGCGGCGTCGTGTGGGACTGGGCGGAACGCGGGCAGGCCGAGCGCTACGAGACCCTGCTGTCCAGGCCCGGAAAGCCGTCCCGACCGCGCCGGTAGACCGAGACAGCCGCACACCGCCTCCGGCGACCCCGACGTCCTCGACCACCGGCCCGGTCACCCGATGGTGAAGTCGGCGAACTCGACATCCGAGAAGGCCACCTGGAGACCGTGGGCGCGCCCTCCTCCGTCACGGAAGTACGCATGCCCCAGCGAGCGAGCCAGGATGACCATCTGCTGCGCCTCGCCTGCACCGGCGTCCCGGGCACCGAACAGCTCCCGCGCGACCGCGCCGGACAGCCGCTGGGTGATCAGCCGCCGACGCGGGTCATCGGAGGAGCCGACCGCGGACGCGAACCCGAACCGCGCCCGGGTGTGCAGGCAGAAGCCGCGGGCCTCGGCATCCGCACGCAACCGCTCGCGAATCCGGGGCTGCCACCGCGCCTGGACGGCATCCTCGATCACCTGTGCCTGCACAGGACTTGGCTGGCGCCTCCCCGGGCCGGAGGTGACCCACCGCTGCACCGTCCGCTGCGAGACCCCCAGAACAGCAGCCAGCCTCTTCGTGGATCCCTTCTCCGCTCTGAGTAGGAAGCGCAGGCGGGCACCGACACTGACCGGCAGCGGCCGGGTACGCAAGGCCCGCTCTAAACCCTCGTTGATCTCGCCCAAGACCCCGTCCGCTCGCCCGTGTCCACTGCATATCGCTCCAGAGGCACCATGTTCCTACCCCGGCTTTGTTTCCGTGTACTGGTGTCAGCAGTGGCCGACTTCAGCTACCGCTGCCGACACCGCAGTACCACTGCGCGGCCCAGACGATCGCTCTGCGCCAGACACCACCGCTCGCCGGATCGCCGTCGTGGGCCGGACCGGGAGGGTCGACCAGCAGGGCGACACCAGGCATGCCCGCTGCGGCTGACCCATCTCTCGGCCACGACGCACCGTATGGCCGAATATTCTTTAATTCAAGGATAAGGAATGGGTCATATCCAGGGGTAATTTCTTGCTAGCGTGCGGGGCGGAGGTGGCGATGCCGAACCAGCCGAATCAGGATGAGCTGTTCGCAGCGGTGGACGAACTGCTGGCAGGCGAACCGGAGTTGCCGCTGCCGGGGGAGCGGGCCAGGCTGCGTGAGGCGGCCGGCGTCACGCAGGCCCGGTTGGCCCAGGTGCTGCGGACTTCGACGCAGACCGTGAAGAACTGGGAGAACGGCCGGTCCGAGCCGCGCCCGCCACGCCGTGAGGCCTATCTACGGCTGCTGGAAGGCTGGGCGGCGAAGCACCCGGCCGAACCGGCCACCGAGCCTGCGCCGGAGACCTTCACCAGTTCCGTGCCCGCACCCGAGCAACCTGCGCCCGCCGACGGGCCTGCTCACGACCCAGTGCCTGTGCCCGCGAGCTCCTTGCCCCCCAACAGGTCTGCCGTGGCCGCGTCCCGTCCGGCCGGCGCCTCCAGGACCGCGTCGGCGTCACGGCGTCCGGCGAGGTCGAAGGCGGCCGCGCCCGCAGCCGACTCCCGCTTCCCGAACGGGCCTCTGGCCGTGCTGGACGGGGACGGCACCGCCTACTGCCTGGGCGGCGTGTTGCTGGACTGCCCAGCAACCACCATTGCGCAGTTGGTGGAGTGGACGCTGCAGGAGTCCGGGATCGGGCAAGCGCGGTTGCACCGGCACGGCAAGGACTCTGACCCCCTGGTCGTGCTCACCCAGTCCGCGGCGGTGCGGTTCGGGCTGCCGGAACGGCTGGAGGACCGCCGGGACCTGCGTCTGGCGGAGGACCACCCGGTCGTCAGGCAACTGGCCCGTGTGAAGTGGAAGCTGACGCAGCGTGGTTTCGGCCCGTGGCCGCGGATCTACCGTCCGGCAGAGGCGGGCCGGCGGCAGTGCGTGCAGCTGGCGATCCTGCCCTGGGATGCCCTGGACATCCGCGCCTGGGGCAACGTGGCGAGCCTGCACCCGGCCGATCTGGCCCGTGTCCTGGGGGTGTTCGCGTCTCGGGTCTTCACTCCGCGTGGCTCCACCGCAGTGACCGGGCTGGAGCTGATGACGGCGTTGCGGCCGCCGACCCGGCCGGTCAAGGACGACACGACCGGCGAGTGGGTCTCCGGTCCGAACCCGGGCGCACTCGCCCGCCCGGTGGACCCGGCGCCGCCGGATGCCCCCCAGGAGCATCCGGTCGCGCAGGGCTGGGAGGGCGGCTTCCTCGACGAGGAGGCCTACCAGTGGGTGCGCGATCCCCAACTGCTCAGCGACGAGGAGTGCCTGCTGCCCTGGGCGGTGGGCATCGACATCAACACCGCCTTCCTCGCGGCCGCCGCCCGCCTCACCGTCGGACTGTCGCAACCAGTCCCCGTCACGGCGCCGGTGTTCGACAAGAAGATCCCCGGCACCTGGCTGGCCGACCTCTCCCACATCGAGATGGACCCGCGCCTGCCCAACCCCTTCACTCCAAGTGGCCTGCGCCCCGACGGACCCGGCTGGTACACCACCGCGACCCTGGCCTATGCCGAGGAACTCGGGCACGAGGTCCGCCCGATCGAGGCATACCTGCGCCAAGAGACCGGCGCATACCTGGACCCGTGGCACGACCGGCTCAAGGACGCCTACCTGACCACCACCGCAGACATGGGCATCCCTGTCGACAAGGACACCGACCCGGCCGCGTTCCTGGACGCGATGGCACTGCACAAGACGTACGCGGCCGCAACCGGCACCCGCCTCGAAACCCTGCGCGCCGCGCTCACCGAACTGCCCGCCAGCCGCGCCGACATGAGCGATGAAGACCTCGCCGCCTTGGTACGTCGCCACCAGCAGGGCGCCATGGTGCTGTCGGCGATCAAGTCGACCGTCAAGGGCGGCATCGGCAAGCTCCGCGAACGACCCCAGGGCCGCCACTACAAGGACGGCGAGCGCTGGCCCGCCCTGGAACGCCCCACCTGGCGGCCCGACATCCGCGCGGCGGTCATCGCCAAGGCCCGGGTGAACATGCACCGCAAGATGGCCAAACTCGCCGCCCTGACCGGCCTCTACCCGCTCGCGGTGCTGTCCGACTGCGTCGCCTACGCCAGTCCAGGCCCCTCCGCGCTGGACTTCTTGCCGACAGATGGCGACGGGGCCCCGGTCTACGGCACCTTCCGCGTCGGCGCGAACCCAGGCTTGTGCAAGGTCGAGGGCGTCCAGGAAATGGCGTGGGCGGTCGACCTGATGGAGCAGGGCTACAACCCCGCCCGCCACATCAAGGGCGGCGACGCCGTCATGGACGAAGGGGAGTAGCCCCGTGGTGAGACGGATCCGTCCGGGCAACGCCGACGCCGACGACGCCCTGGTCCAGGAAGCCATCGAGCGCGCCGGTCAGGAAGGGTTCACCCAGGAGCCGCCCAAGACCTTGAAGGCGCGCATCAACTTCCTGCTGGGGAAGTTGAAGACGACCAAGGCGGTCGCGCAGGAGCTGGGCATCACCCAGCGGTCCGTGGAGCGCTACCGCACCGGCGCGCGCAAGCATCCGCCCAAGGTGATCGCCGACCGGATCGACGCGGTCGTACGCGCCCGCTGGCAGCCCCGTGTCCGCGACCGGCGCCGCAAGCAGGCCGCGACCCGTACCGGGATCACCGTGGAGGCCCGCGCCCGTTTCGGCTACAGCGCGCCGATCGGCACGACCGACGACGGCCGCCAGCGCCGCATCACCGTTCACCTCCCGGCCGACTACGCCCGGCGTCTGTTCGATGCGCAGCGGGGCATCGGTGCCCAGAGCCCTAACGAGGTCATCGCCGAAGGCATCCAGGAGATGTACTTCAAGGACCATGGCCGCCGCGCCGACCAGCTTGAGGTCGAATTCACCGACATCGACTACATCGACGTCTCCTTCTGATTTGGTCCCGACGCCGCCTCCGGGCTCTCACATCACTGCCATCCGTCGCCCGCGCGGCAGCCATCACACGGAACTCGCCTTCAGGTATCCCGTTGGCAAGCCTGGTCGGCCTCGCCGTCGAACTCCAGCGCCGCACCGACCTCGACGGCGTGCCGCGCCTGATGGCCGTCCTGGACCGTGCCGACACGACCCTGCGGCACCTCGCCCAGCACTGGGAGACCTTCCGGCAGAAGGACGACCTGAAGAAGTCCCTGGCCATCACTGCACTCGAGGACGCCTTGCACGAGGGATGCTAGGCCCGCATCCATGTCCTCTTCGACGGACGGCCCACCGCCGACGTCCTCGGATCCGCCGCCCGCGAGCAGTTCGCCACTGTGATCCTCGCGGGTCGGTGCCGACACCTGGCAGCGTCTCGCCCCGATAGCCGGCCCCGCTCCGAAGCCCTGCACGCACCCGGGCCGTGCCTACGTCGTACAGGACGGCACCGCCCACCCGGCGCAGGCGCTACTCCTGACCGACACCGAAGCTGCCGACTGGCTCATCGCCACGGCGGCCGGAGAGATCTGACCCGGGCCGAACACGCCACGGGCCCCGGGAAGCAGACACCCGGGGCCCGGCTCGGAGCGTGCGGGACGGCACGGATCTACCGATGTCAGTGGGGGCTGAGACCATAGAAGCGGGGCGAAACCGCCCTCACGGGACAGCAGTTGACGATGGAGACAACGCGCACCATGAGACTGGCACTGAATGAGGAGTGGGCCGTCGGTGCCCGCATCGGGGATGGCGGCTTCGGCGCCGTGTTCGAGGCGGAGAACGCCGCTGGAGAGAAGGCGGCGGTGAAGCTCGTGCCCAAGACGCCGGGTACCGAGCGGGAGATGTTGTTCACCGACCTGGACGGCGTCCGCAACGTGGTGCCGGTCATCGACAGCGGTGAGCACGAAGACCAGTGGGTGCTGGTGATGCCCCGTGCCGAGAAGTCCCTGCGGGACCACCTCCAGGAGCACGGCCAGCTGCCCCTCAACGAGGTGGTTGCCGTCCTGTCCGACGTCGCCGAAGCACTTGCCGGCCTCAAGGACCGCGAGGTCGTCCACCGCGACCTCAAGCCGGCGAACGTCCTGCTGCTCGGTGGCCGCTGGTGCCTGGCCGACTTCGGGATCGCCCGCTACGCCGAAGCGACCACAGCCCAGCACACCTACAAGGGCGGGGGAAGCCTGCCGTACATGGCACCCGAGGTCTGGAAGTACCAGCGGGCCACCGGCGCGACCGACATCTACGCCTTGGGCGTCCTGGCCTACGAGCTCTTGGAGGGCGTCAGGCCCTTCACCGGACCGGCCGAGCACGACTTCCAGGAGCAGCACCTGCACGGAACCCCGCCACCGCTCACTACTGCTCCGCCTCTCCTGGCCGCGCTGATCATCGAGTGCCTCTTTCGGGCCCCGCAGGGCCGCCCAGCTGCTGGCAACGTGCTCGCCCGGCTGGGGCAGATCCCCGCGGCTCCGCTCTCCGGCGGGCTGGCCGCGCTTGCGCAGGCCAACCAGGGCGCGGTCGCGCGCCAGGCCGAAGCCGACCGCCGGGCGTCGGCACACGCCACCGAGGCCGACCGCCGCAAGGCCCTGCTGGAGGCCGCCACGGCCTCGTTCTCCTTTATCGCCGACGCCTTCCTCACGGCCCTCACGGCTGCCGCCCCGAGCGCGGAGGTACGCAGAGGCAACCAGGGAGGGTGGACCGTCCGCATCGACGACGCCCAGCTGACCCTGTCCGGACCGCGGGAGACCGCCCCCGAGGTCTGGCGCACCACCTCGACGCCGGCGCCGTTCGACGTCATCGCGTCCGCGACCCTTTCCCTGAAGGTCCCCGCCAACTATCACGGGTACGAGGGCCGCAGCCACTCCCTCTGGTACGCCGACGCGCAGACAGAAGACCAGTACCAGTGGTTCGAGACCGCCTTCATGGACACCCCGCTGCGCCCCACCGCGAAAACCATGGAACCCTTCGCGCTCAACCCTCACCACGAATCACGCGCCGCCGTCAGCCCGGGGATGATGATGCACCAGGTGGCCTGGCCCTTCATCCCGCTCGTCATCGGGGACCTGGACGAGCTCATCAGCCGGTGGGCCGACTGGCTAGCCCAGGCGTCGACCGGCCGACTCACCCACCCCAGCCGCATGCCCGAACGTGACCCCCAGGGCTCCTGGAGGCGATGACCACACGGGGCCGCCGGCTAGCGGCGGCCCCGATCCGAGCGCAGGGCGAACGACTGGATGGCGAGGGTGCCGCACGTCCTATCGCACGGCTGGCTCGTTGGACCGGGCATGACGACGACGTACCACACGGCTCCGCGGCCCGCCCCGAAGGCAGATGGCGCCATCCCGACGACAGTCCGCTTCGACCCGGGCGAGTCCCAGGAGATCGACCACTGGATTTTGGACCTGCGGGAACAGACCGGCATCCGCTGGGACAAGGCCGAAGTGATCCGGGAACTGCTCCGCATGGCACGCACGCCCGACAGCATCCTGTGCGACGCGCTCGCCGCCCGCGCCAAGAGGACCTGCGCCCGAGACAGCGCGAGGGGCTGAAGCGCTGCAAGAGACAGAAGGATAGATATGACACTCGGTGATGAACTTCGCTCGGACTTGGACAAACTGGTGGGCGGGCCGTGGAGCGTTCGGGATGGGCGGGTGGTCCCTGGGACGGACGACGTCAAACTGTTCACGAACGACGCCGTAAAGCTCGATGCCGTCTACCTCTACGCCGACCTGCTTGGCTCCACCAAACTGGCCCGCGACTTCGAGTGGGAGACTGCTGGCAAGGTGATACGCGCCTCGCTTCGTACAGCGTCAACGATTATCAAGAGTTACGGCGGAGAAATCCGCAGCTACGACGGTGACCGCGTCATGGCCATCTTCATCGCGGGCGCCAAGAACACCACTGCAGCCGAGTGCGCACTCAAGATCAATTACGCGATGCAGAAGATCGTAGAGCCCGCGCTCTACGCAGAGCTGCCACAACTGGAGCAGGACGGGTTCGACGTACGCATGAGCATCGGCATCGCCTCGGGAGACGCATTCATCACCCGCGCCGGAGTGCGTGGCAGCAGCGACCTCGTCTCGATCGGCCGAGCACCGAACATCGCAGCCAAGCTGAGCGATATCCGCGCCGAACCGTACTACCGGATCTACATCACTGACAGCGTCTACCACTCGCTACTCGAAGGCTCCCAGTACGACAACGACGGCAAAGACATGTGGAGCCCGTATGTGACGGACGTCGGAGGCGAGCAGATGACCACCTATCGCACCAGCTACTCGTGGGGCATCGGTTAGGGATCGCATCGTCCGAGGGACCGGCTGTGGCGCCCGGGTGACACGTACTCACCTGAGCACGGTCGCCCCGGCACAGGGGCGGCCGACGGAGGACGCGCGTCTCGAATCGCCTCCGCCTGGGCGGCAACTCCTCTAATGCCGCCTCTCGTTGTCGGTAGGGCCTGCTACGTTGCGCTCGCCAGTACGAAGATCGGGGTGTTTATGGGGCTAGCTGATGACATCAGCACTGCTGTCACGAGCGTGGTGTGTTCCAACTGGGATATCCGCAAAGGAACTGTCGTTCCGACCACGGATGACGTGAAGCTGGGCAACGGAGCTGTGGAGGTCGACGCGGTCTACCTTTACGCGGATCTGGCTGACTCCACAGGCCTCGCGCGGGACTTCACCCGCACCACCGCTGCGAAGGTCATCCGGGCCTACCTGGACGCCACCTGCCGTGTCATCAAGGCCCGCGGCGGGCAGATTCGTAGCTTCGATGGTGACCGCGTCATGGCCGTGTTCATGGGCAACACCAAGAACAGCGACGCCGCGAAGTGCGGTCTGCAGATTCACCACGTCGTCGAGAAGATCGTGCGCCCCAAGGTGGAGGCGAATCTGTCATCCATCACCACCAAGGGCTTCCAGATCAAACACTGCGTCGGCATCGACTCAGGGACCGCACTGATCGTGCGCGGCGGCGTCCGGGGCCACAACGACCTCGTCTCGATCGGCCGAGCACCCAACGTGGCGGCCAAGCTCAGTGACGTCCGCAACGGCCTCTACAGGACCTACATCACAGAGCCCGTTTTCAAGAAACTACTCGACACGTCGAAGTACACCTCAGGGCCCGACAAGAAGCTGATGTGGGAAGGCCCGTTCACACGAGAGGTCGGCGGCGAGAAGATCACCGTCTACAAGTCCACCTGGATGTCGAAGCCATGAGCACAGACGAGGCAAAAGAGACAGCCTGGCGGATCCACGCGGCCATCGGAGAGTGGACAGGGCGAGTAGACGCCAAGGCGTCTTTTGCGCTGACCCTGGAATCGGCTGCCCTCGCAGGCATCATCGCTCTGTCCGACAACGGACACAGATTCTCCCGCCTCCACGGCTACGGCGCGCGCCTAACCTTGTGGGCAGGAGCCGGGCTGATCCTGGCGGGTGCCGTCCTCGCGATCCTCGTGGTGGCCCCCAGACTCCGGAAGGTCAAACTCCTCAAGGAGGAGGCGCCACAGAACTTCATCTATTTTGGGCACCTCCAATTCTGGGATCCCGTCACGCTCGCGCAGAAGCTGGCGCAGGAGGACATCCTGCCCATCCTGAGCAACCAACTCGTGAACATGAGCAAGATCGCGTGGCGTAAGCACCGCTTCGTACAGCTTTCCTTCCTCCTCGCGGCAAGCGGCGGATTCTTGGTCTTCATAGCCGGGCTGGCAGCCTGACTGACCAGCGCTGCATCAGGGCGACTGTGGTATCGCGGCAGCCGCCCCGATGGGTGCCGCTATGCCCACTCAAGTCCGAGGCCGGCCAGCGCCTGGAGCTTGTCGACGGTCAGCTTGGCCCGGCGGCTCTTGCTGTTGCTGAGGAACACACCCAGCTTCACCCACGACCGACCAGACCATGCCCAGCTTCTCCAGCCGCGCGGCGCGCTTGCCGGTCATCTGCCCCGCCCCGTACGCCCGTCGTTGTTCCGCCACCCATGTCCCCAGCGGAAACATCTGCTCCCGGTGTTCGTAGGGCACGCGGGCATGAAGCTCGCGCTCCGTGAAGTTCCTGAGCGCCGCCCAGCCGCGCGCCCAGTCCTGCCGCACCATGACGACCACGACCGTGCTCCCGAAGGTGCTCCGCCTCACCGACCCCGGCCTGCGTGAGCAGCTGGAGGCGCTGCCCGCCTCTGCCGCACTGATCGGCGTCGGCACCGACGGAACGGCGATCGCCTTCGACGTCGACGTCGACAACGCGCCGCACATCCTGGTCTGCACCAGCGCCGGCGGCGGCAGCACGACCATCCTGCGCACCCTCACCGCCCAGTTCCTGCACCAGGGCGCCCACGCCCTGGTCCTCGACACCCCGCGGATCTCCCACCTGTGGGCGACGGAGCTGCCGACCGTGACGCACCGCGGCAACGTCGCCGGCGTCCACGACGCCCTGGTCGGCCTCGCCACCGAGCTGAAGCGCCGCACCGACCTCGCCGACCAGCACGACGAACGCCTCGACGACGTGCCGCGCCTGATGGTCGTCTTCGACCGGGCCGACGACAGCCTGCGCCACCTCGCCCGCTACTGGGGGACCTTCCGGCAGGAGGGAGAGCCGCAGAAGTCCCCGGCCATCACCGCGCTCGAGGAAGTCCTGTACGAGGGACGCCAGGCCCGCATCCACGTCCTCTACAACGGCCGGGCCTCCGGCGGCGGCCTGACCGCCTCCGCCCGCGAGCAGTTCGCCACCGTGATCCTCGCGCGGGCGGCACCCACACCTGGCAGCGGCTCGCCCCGATAGCCGGCCCCGCCCCGAAGCACACCCACGCACCCGGGCCGCGTCCACGTCGTCCAGGACGGCACCGCCCACCAGACGCAGGCTCATCCTGACCGACACCGAAGCCGCCGACTGGCTCACCGCCACGGCGGCGGGGAGATCTGACCCGCGTCGGGCCCCAGGGGAGAAGACGTCCCTGGGGCCCGGCTCGGTCGCTCTGGTTGTCAGCAACCGACCATGTGGGGTGGTCGATCGCCTCAAGCGGTCACCCCAGATGGGAGCCAGCTTCAGCGTCGTACTCGTGCTGGACGTACTCAGCAAGCTGATCGCGGTCGATAACAGCAGCAAGTCGATGCTCTGTGACCATCCCGACCAGGTGATGCGCGTTATCCAGCACTGGGAGGAGGTGAATTCGGTTCGTCTCCATCGTTTCCAGGACCTTTACGAGATCCTCATCCGCATCGACCCACGCCGTCTCCTGTGTAACCTTCCCGACTTCCACCTTGGCCGGGTCGAGGCCCACGGCGGAGGCATGAACCACGATGTCACGATCGGTGATCATGCCCACCAATTTCCCGCCCTCATCGCACACAGGTAGCGCACCCATCCCAAGATCACGCATTGTTTGTGCCGCATCCCGAAGTGAGTCAGTGGGCGCCAACCGCGCGGTTCGGGGGATCATGATGTCGCGAGCGGTGAGAGAGCGCTTGGCGGCGTGGTTCGCCGGTTGGGGATGACTGACGCGCCGCTCGCCAAGCTGGGGATATTTGGCGGCGATGGCCATGATCGCATCCGTGGTAGGTGGCCCCTTGGTGGAAGCCTTCGCGATCTCCAAGGCAGCCGCAGCTACCGCATCCGGGTCGGCATTGAGCGGAGCTCCAGCGATCATCAGATCCCTGACGAATTCTTCGTCCGTCTTCTTCACCATGATCCCCAAGGGTAGATCCGGCCCTGCCGCTCAGGGCGCTGCGCATTGGTTGAAGACTGCATAGAACCACAACTTCCACTTGGCCTTCTCTTCTGCCCAGGCCGGACGATCCCAGTACGGAACGTCGCTCGTGGTATCTAGATCATTTAGGATCTCACTTACTTGAAGATCCCAGCAACGCTCCGCCTTGTCCACATTCCCGTCGTGGAGAGAGATGAAGGCGTTGGCGAATCGTCCGTTCTCCCCGCCGATGGTTTGAAAGGCGCTGAGAGAGGTCATCCGTGGCCCCCCTCCTTGAGCCGCTTGGCGATTCGTTCGTCGATCTGTGCCTCGGTGAGGCTGCGGCGCTTATCAATCTGAGAGGTGACCACGTACCCAGTCACCGCGCCGACGAACGCTGGAACTATGAGCCAACCAAGTGCTGACAACGGCCAGGTCAACCAAGGGTATGAAGCATTTCTGGGCGTCGCTCGGCCGACGAGGAGGTCCCAGGCATCCGACCAACCCAGGAGACCCCATACGACGCCGAACCACGCAGCGATGAGGACGATGATGATCAATCCCCTACGCAGCAGCCAGTGGGGGAACTTGTTCAGTGCATCCAATTTCCTTCCGCTCACGCCGACTCCCACGTGACGATAGGTGCACCCATCCCCGAGGCCGTTACGTTCACCGTAGAACCCGGTGATCGTCGCCGCGACTGGGGGCTTATCCAGTCCGCGTAGGACCTACGCTGCCCACTCCAGACCGAGGGCGGCCAACGCCTGGAGCTTGTCCGCGGTGAGCTTGGCCCGGCGGCTCTTGCTGTTGCTGAGGAACACCCCGAGCTTCACCTCCGACCCGTCCGGCAACGCCTCTACATGGGCCCTGGGGACCTTCACAGAGCCCTCCCGGGCCCTGTACTGCGCCAGGGCCGCAACGCCCTTCTCGAAGGCGCTCACGGGCGCCGTGGACGGCTTCGCGGGTGCCTCCGGCTCCGGGGCCGGGGCCAGCGGCGTGATGCCGAGCTGCTCCAGGCGCTCGCGCTGCCCGTCGTGAAGGGCCTGCCACACCTCGGGATTGCGCTGCCGGGCCAGCCACTTCCCGATGTCCATCGCGTGGACCGTGAACCCGGGCAGAACCTCCGCCTGGCCCTCTTCGTCGGCCACCAGCTCACGCAGCGCGGCGTAATGCCGCTGCCACTCCGCCGACCAATCCGGGTCCCAGTCCGGGTCTACGGCCTCCAGCGCGGCCTTCCACTCCGGGTGGTCGTCCAGCGCACCCGCGCGGCGAAGATTGCTCAACCACTGCCCCACCGGCCTGTCTAGGGCCACGGCAGACCTCGGAGCACAGAGGGTCCAGTGATCCTCGAAGTACGCCTTAGCGGCCTCCAGGTTCTCCTGGAAGCGTTCGTCAGCGACGCTCCACACCATGCCGAGCTTCTCCAGCCGCCGCGCGCGCAGGCCGGTCATCTGCCCCGCGCCGTAGGCCCGTCGCTGTTCTGCCACCCATGCCCCAAGGGGGTATGCGCCCTCTTTGTGACCATATGGGACTCGGGCGTTCTGCTCACGCTCGGTGAACTTTTTCAAGGCCGCCCAGCCGCGCGCCCAGTCCTGCTTCTCCGTGTCGATCACGTTGAAGCTGACCCAGTCCGCGACCATCACCGGATCACGCGGCGCCGCGAAACGGAGCAACAGACGGGATTCTTCCTCGCCGTCCTCGGGCGCCGACCCGATATGCGTGGACGGCTGCACGTCGGCCTTCTGCGGCTCCTGAGGAATGGCAAGCAATTCCACGGCCTCTTCATCATGAGCCCGAAGACCTTCGAGTACCTTCACCAAAGGCCGATACGATCCCGAGGTGAACATGTCTTCCGGCTGCTCTCCCGGCTGGAGAAATACCGGCACGATCAGAGAGGCCAATTTCCCTTGTCCCGGCTTCTGCCGCAAAGCACGCCCGATGGCCTGGACGATGTCGTGTGGCGCCCCCTTCGGGTCCAACAGGGCCACTGAGTCCACCGCGCGGATGTCGACGCCCTCGCCCAGGACCCGACAGTTCGAAAGCACCGCACGCCAGGCGGTGGAGCCGAACTCACCCAGCACGCCCCGCCGGCGCTCCGGGACATGCTCCCCGCACAGCCAGTCCGCCCAGACCCTCACCGGATACCGTTCCGGCTGGTCAGCGTGCAGTTTCGCCGCGACGCGCTCCAAGCCCTCCGCATACGCCTGAGCCTCTATCGTCCGGTGGTGGAAGGTGATGCACGTCTGCAGGTTGTGCTGCGCCATCGTGTGCAGGAGCGCGGCCTGAAGCGCCCCCAGCCGCTGCCCCCGCACCTCCTCAGTGCGCCGCTCCTCGCCCATCAGCTTCTCCGGGGTGACGACCGGGTCCTGGAGCTCCAGCACGATGATCTGATAGCGCGCCAGCAGGCCCCGGGAGACGGCCGACGCGAGCGAGAGCTTGTACAGGACGGGCCCGAAGACCTTCTCGTCGTCCATGGAGGCCGCCATCTCCTGCGGCAGCGGGTCACGGACCCCCTCGGCAACCTCGCGGTTCAGCCGCTCCTCCCAGATCCGCGGCGTCGCCGTCAGGTACAGCCGCCGGTACGCCGGGATGATCGTCTGGTCGTGGATGTCCGCCCACGCCTTACCCATCGAGCCACTTGTCCGGTGCGCCTCATCAACTACCGCGAGGTCCACCGGGTCCAGCTTCTGGCCATAGACGCCCTCGAAGGCCTCTGCGAGGACTCCCAGGCTGGCGTAGGTCGCGTAGATGGTGACGGGCCCGGAACCGTGCCACAGCGCCAGCTGCACGGGGTTCGTGGTGGAACGCACCTTCAGGTTCCACAGCTCCGGGTCGTCCTGGAGCGAGCACACCGCAACCGCCGGCCCCTTGTGCCCGGCCTCGTGCCACGCCCTCACCGTCTGCGCCAGGAGATCCAGCGTCGGCACCAAAACGAGAATGCGGCCCTTGGGAACAATCCGCTTAGCCGACGAGGCAGCAATAATCGTCTTCCCGGTGCCGCACGCGGCGTGCACCTGGCCGCGCAGGCCATTCCAGGGAATACCGCCCGGCGGGATATCGAGACCGTGCACAATGGCGGCAACGGCCTCGATCTGGTGGTCACGCAGTTTCACGGCCATGCCCCGTGTTCTCCTTTTCGCGAATGTGGCGCGTAATCAGAAAGGGAATCCCGGCGAGGTGACTGCGTCCCGGGGGTGTGGTGTCTGTTCCCAGACTCTACACAGTGCACGACTGTGATGCATCATCCTTGCGCCAACTTCCGCCCCCAGGGTGATACATGGCCGATTCTCACCCCGTAGCGGCCGGTTGTCCTGTATGCTGGCGGGGTGCTGTTGAGCGTGACCAATCCAGTCTTGGGAGTTGGGGAGGGGTTCGGGTGGAGCGCAGCGGAGCCCGTCACTGCGGTGGGGCCGGCACTCCGTCAGGCCGACAGTCCGTCACTTCCGTTGTGGGGGTGGTGGCTGGGATTCCCAGTAGCTACACAGGCCCGCGCGCGATGCACCTCCCCTTGCTGCCAGCCCTGGCGACCGCGCTTGCGCGGGTGCCCCCAATTCGCGCTTGCGCGAATTGAATTCCTTTCGGAATTCCGTTTACGGAATTCCATTCCCGCGTTTACGCGGGAATTCGAATTGCGCTTGCGCAATTCGCGCTCTATGCCCTGCGTCAGCAGGGCATATCCCGCTCCGCGGGGATTCTGATCGCCCTCGTACTTGCCAGCCTCCTGCACGCGAACATTCGTGCGCGCACCTTCTGGCGGATGGGGGTACTGTTGCCGTACGTGATGGCTCC